>DASQRJ010000557.1:0-7038 GCA_035642955.1 Acidobacteriaceae bacterium | reverse complement strand
GATGACTCCCTGCACGCCTCCTCGCAGGCTTCTCAGGAGAAGTTGCAGCAAGGTCACTTTCAGGCGGAGTGCGAGGCATTGCGCGATTCCACATTCGTTGCCATCTCGCAGACCATACCATGCATCCTGGGCAATGCCTGGTATGCCCTGTTGCGGCATCCGGAGCAGTGGCGGCGGGTGCATGAACGCCCGGAGCTTGCAGAACAGGCCGTGGAAGAGTTGCTGCGCTATGCCGGCCTCACGCGGCTGATTGGACGTGAGGCAACGGAAGATTTCGAGATCCATGGATACAGGATCGGAAAAGGCCAGCGGATCATCCTTCGCATCATCGCGGGAAATCGCGATCCGGAGCGCTTTCCTGATGCGGATGTCGTCGACGTGACACGGGCCACCACTGGACATCTGGCGCTGGGCGCCGGAGCGCATTCCTGCGTGGGCGCGAGTCTGATCCGCATCTCCCTGGTCGCCGTCACCATGCCGCTGCTGCGGCGCTTCGGCTCTGCCGTACTTGCTTCTCCTGTCGAATGGCAGGGCGGCGCAACCTTTCTATCGCCGCAATCGCTTTGGATCGATCTCGCTCGGTGAGAGTGAAAGTCGTCTCCTCCACTTCTCCATCATTTTGCGGATTCGATAGTCAGCGCTTACCCTCGAATCAGTTCATTCTGATCGGAGCCTTTCGCTTTGTCTCAAGCAACAGCGACCCGCGTGATCGCCCCGGCGCGCAATCTGCTCGGCAGCCTGCGCCTGCCGGGCGACAAGAGCATCTCCCACCGCTATGCCCTGCTCGGTGGGCTGGCCCATGGCGCTACGCATCTTGAAAATTTTTCGACGGGCGCGGATCCGGCAAGCAGTCTCGGTTGCGTTGCGGCACTCGGCGCAAAGGTGGAGCGCGATGGGGCAAGCATCACCATCCATGGATGTGAGAACGAGTTTCGACCGAGCGATCTTCCGCTGGACTGCGGCAACTCCGGATCGACCATGCGCATGCTCGCCGGACTGCTGGCGTCGCAACCTGGCAGCTTCACCCTGATTGGCGATGCCTCGCTCAGCCGGCGGCCCATGGAGCGCATCCGCAAACCGCTGGAAGCGATGGGCGCGCGCATTACGCTCAGCGATGGGCACGCACCGCTCACCATCGAGGGTGCGGCGCTGAAGGCCATCGACTACACGACGCCGGTACCCAGCGCGCAGGTAAAAACGGCCCTGCTCTTCGCCGGGCTGCAGGCAAACGGAACTACGACAGTCACCGAATCGATACGCACACGCGACCACGGCGAGATTGCGCTGGAAGCCTTTGGCGTCAAACTCAAGCGCGACCATGCGACGGTCAGCATCGCCGGCGGTCAGCCGCTCCAGGCCGTGGACGTTGTCATCCCCGGCGACATCTCCTCCGCGGCGTTCTTTCTCTGTGCCGCTGCGCTCTTCCCGGACTCCGGCCTGCTGCTGGATAACCTTGGCCTGAACCCCACGCGCGCCACTCTGCTCGATGTGCTCGCTACATTGGGCGCAAAGACTTCGGTTCTGAACCTGGAGCAGCGCAGCGGCGAACTTGCCGGCACGGTCCAGTTGGTCGCGCCGAAAGACGGGCTGACGGGCGCCACCATCTCCGGCGCGCTGGCCGCACAGCTTATCGACGAGCTGCCGGTGCTCGCGGCCATCGCTCCCTACACGCGAAACGGTATTCGCATCCGCGATGCCAGAGAGTTGCGCGTTAAAGAGTCGGACCGCATCGCGCTGGTGGCGGAAAACCTGCGCCGCATGGGTGCGGAGGCGACGGAGGTGGAAGATGGGCTCGATGTGCCCGGTGGGCAGGTGCTGCACGGCGCCGAGATCGACTCCGGCGGCGATCATCGCATCGCGATGGCCTTCTCCGTCGCCGCACTGCGCGCCGAGGGAGAGTCGATCATCCACGGGGCGGAATCGGCAGACATCTCCTTCCCGGAGTTCTTCAGCCTGCTCGATCAGGTTGCCGTGCGGTAGAGCCCAGGGAGGTGCACCCCTCCCGCGGGAACCATCGCCGCTTACTGCGGTGGCGGCTGCGGTTGCTGCGGCAACGGTGACGGCGGCTGCACCGGCGGAGTATGCAACTGCTGCTGTTGCGAAGGGAGAGGGGCAATCGGTGCCTGGGGCGCGGCTTCGAGTCCGGGAATCGCGACCTGCTGGGTTATCGTGCCGGAGACTCCATCGCCAATGCTGATGTTGTACTTGGTCAGCGTGTTGGCGAGGAGCTGCTCCAGCGAGGCACGGTCTTTCGCGTACGTCGCCATTGCAGAGGTCACCGTATTCTCCGCGGCAGCCAGGCTGCGCTCCTGCTGCAGCACCAGCGCGGTGGTCGAAGCGCCGTACTTGTACTTCTTCTTCTCCGCGTCCAGCGCCTGCCTGTTATACTCGCGCGTCGCCAGCGCCGCCTGCACCGCCGCGCGGTCGTTGGTCAACGCATACTGTCCGTTGATGACGCCGATGCGAATCTGTATGTAAAGCTGCTGCAGTTTCAGCTGATCCTGGCGGAATTCGAGCAGTGAACGCTCATGCAATGCCTGCGCCGGACGGTTCCGCAGCGGAATGGTAATGTTTACGCCGACGCCCCGGTTTGGCGTATCGCCGGTGAACAGCCCCCTGAACACGTCGCTATAGTTTCCAGGGGTGATCGTGCAACCCTCTGGCCCGTTTGCTGCAATGCTGCAATTCGGGTTTGCCGCGCCGCCAAGTGCAGTCGATCCATAGAAGCCGTAAACATCGACCACCGGCAGCAGACCGTTCTTGACACCTTTCAGTGTGATCTGATCGTTCTTCAAATTCAGGACGGCCTGTTCAAGCTCCGGCCGGTTCTGATCGGCCTCCTGCACCAGGTCTTCGACCGACGCAGTCTCCTCCGGCATCTCGATCAGAGACGCGCGGTCGGTAGGAATCACCGGCGCCTGGGATAACTCGGGGGCATTCAGGTTACGGGCAATCGCCTGCTTCATGATCAACTGCTGGTACTCCAGGCTGGTCTGCGCGGTGATGAGAGTCTGCTTGTCCTGCGCAACCTGATTGTCCGCGTTCAGCACATCGAGCGGCGCCAGGGTTCCGATCTTCAGTTGCTTGCGGTTGTCCGCTGCCACCTGCGTCGACTGGTCGAGCGCGCGCTGCGCAGATTGAACGCTTTCATACGCACTCACCAGGTTCCAGTAAATGTTCTCCACCTGGTTGATGGTGAACAGCAACTGCTGACGGAAGGCGGAATCGGTGATGCGCCGGTTGTTGATCGCCTGGGCCATGAATCGGGTATTCACCCCGATACCAAATCCGTTGAGGAGGTGTTGCGTGACTTGCGCATTGAAGATGGAGTTTAGCTCAGGACTGTAACCGCTGCGGAAGCTGTTGGTCGTCAAACGCGAATTCTGAAAACCAACGGTAAGCGTGGTACCCGTCTGATAGCCCTGCTGGTACTGAAAGTTATATGAGTCGGTGTTCTGAATGAGCGTCGGAGCGCCAGTGATGAACTGATTCGGCTCCGGTGTCGTGGAACGCTGAAGTTGAGCCGTCCCGGTCAACACCGGATCGGACACGGTTGGCGCTGGCCCTTGCCCGTTGGCGGTTAACACGAGGCCGCTCGCGCCGGTGCCGGCCCCGGAAGCTCCCGCCGATGTCCCGCCCGGGCCGCCGCCGCCAGAAAGGGTCGTGCTGTTTCCGCTGATCGTGCCCGTCACCAGGCCGGCCGGAGAACCCAGTAACGAAGCGCCGGCACGCGACCGCACAATGTCCGTGTCTGAGATGTTCAGGTTGTAGCGAGCGATCGCAATGTCGAAGTTATTCTCGAGCGCGAGCATGACGGCATCGCTCAGGCTCAGATAGATTTTCCCGTTCTTCACCAGGTCGTTGAGTCGCGGAGAATTGAAGATGCTCGGGGTACCGATCGAAGTTCCGAGGTAGGGCGCGATCGGATTTGGAAAATGTGAAGGCGTGTTCCGGAAATCCCGTCCACTCGGGCGTATGTAGAGCGGTAACGTTGCATTCGGCGCGGGCTCGGACGGCAGACCCTGGGTCGCCGAACCAGGATCGATCTGCTGTTGCGCCTGCGCCAGCGGCGTGAGCGTGGAGAGCATGGTGGCGGCAATGGCCGCCCATCCTGCCAGCCGCTGGCCGGTGAATCCTTGGCCCTTACCCGATCGCCGTGCTTCCTGCTTCTTCAAAAAGTCCATTCGCCCCCACCCCTTGAAATACGCCATCTCTAGAAGGAACAGCGCAAGCCGCCCCCGAGACTCCGCGCTGTGCCGGAGCCACCCTGCAGGCGAAGCCACGTGCAACGCCATGACTCATGCAGAGCTCTCAGATCGTGCGGATCGGCTGTATCGTCTGGTAGTTCTTACGTTCGCGTGCCGCAGCACGTTCCCACAAAAGTTCGCCGGCGTGCGTGCTGACCCGCTCTGCGAGCGGCAAAAAAAGTATATCCCAGCAACCTTCGCGCACTGCGCTATCCTCAGGCTGCGTATGGACTTGCTTCCATCCAACGTAATTTCGCCACCGCTGCAGATGTGGAAGCTCGTGCTGGCATACGACGGCACGGACTTTCACGGCTGGCAGATACAGCCCGGCCTTCCGACCATCCAGGGTGAAGTTGCCGCGGCCATCGAACGTGTGTGCGGCGAGCGCACGCTTCCCCAGGGCTCGGGCCGTACCGACGCGGGTGTGCACGCGCGGGCGCAGGTCGCCTCGGTCGCCCTCGAGTCGCCGATCCCGGCGCCGAACCTTCTGCGCGCTCTCAACCGAACGCTTCCGCCGGCGATTCGGGTGATCGAAGCCACGCATGCGCCGGCGGACTTCCATGCCAGGCACTCCGCCGTCAGCAAGCAGTACGAGTACCGCATCTTTCGCGGCGAGATCTGTCCCCCGCAGCTCGCCCGCTACGTCTACGCACTGCCGTCGCCGCTGGATATCACCGCGATGGGCCACGCCGCATCCCTGGCCCTGGGCACGCACGATTTCTCTTCCTTCGCCGCCGTCGACCCGGATCGCACTGCCCGCATCGCTGCGAGTTCTGAGATAGACAACGTACGCACGGTTACACATTCCGCCTGGCACGAGCGTGACGATCTACTGATCTACACCGTGCGCGGTGACGGATTCCTCCATCACATGGTGCGCAACCTGGTGGGAACCTTCCTCGAAATCGGTCGCGGACAACGCTGCGCCACCAGCCTTCCTCAGCTCATTGCCGCTCGCAATCGCATGGCTGCGGGGGCGACCGCTCCGGCGCGCGGACTCTTTCTCCATTCGGTCAGCTACCCGGAGAGCAGTGCTACGCTTGGCTAGACTGTTCTGCTACAGAGCCCATGCAGCTGTTTCCTTCCCTCAATCCTCTCGGTCAGGTGCCCCAGCTTGCCGCGCAACGGCGAGTCCACCAAGCCTTTCGCTGGCTGCATCTGCACGATGGATTGCTCATGGACTGGCAGCGCACACTGGTTGGAATTCCCGCTCCGCCCTTTGGCGAGGCCGCGCGCGCAGCGTGGCTGCTGGAGCAGTTCCGCGCCCTCGGACTCGATGAGGCGGCCATTGACGAAGAAGGGAATGTGCTTGGTCTGCTTCCTGCTTCCACCGCAAGCGCACCGGGTTCCCTGCAGGCTCCACGCGCTGTGGTTCTTTCCGCCCATATCGACACCGTCTTCCCGGAGGGAACGGATGTGACTCCGCAAGCCAGCGGAACGCGGCTGATCGCGCCCGGCGCCTGCGACAACGCAGCCGGCGTTACCGGTCTGCTCGCCATTGCCGCGGCCCTTGTGGACGCGTCGATCACGCTGCCCTGTCCAGTGCTCTTCGTCGGCAACGTGGGAGAAGAGGGTGAAGGCGACCTGCGCGGCATGCGCTATCTGTATCAGCGCTCGCCCTGGCGCGACCGCATCGCCGCCCATATCGTGCTGGATGGTGCAGGTCACGAGGTCGCCGTGACCGAGGCCCTCGGCAGCCGTCGCTTCCTCGCGACGGTTACCGGTCCTGGCGGCCACTCCTGGACCGATGCCGGCTCGCCCAATCCCATCGCTATCCTCAGCCACGCTGTCGCCGCGCTGACACCGGTCGAGCCGCAGCGCGAGACGCGCACCACGCTCAATGTCGGCACCATCGAAGGCGGCAGCTCGGTCAACGCAATTCCGGAACGCGCCAGCGCGCGCTTCGATCTGCGGTCTACCTCCGCCGAGGAACTGGTCTGCATTGAGGTGGAGCTGCATCGCGCCATCGAAGATGCGGTGCTGGCCGCGAACGCCGCCACGGTGGAGCAGCGCAAACGAAAGCCGAGTTCGGAGGCGGCCTTCACCATTGAGCGCATCGGCGACCGCCCGGCAGGACGGCTGGCGGCGGCGGTGAACGGTCCCACTCTCTACGACGATCTACTCGCTGTCGACCGTCATCTCGGCATCCGCACCGAGCCGAGAATCGCCTCCACGGATGCAAACATCCCGCTCTCGCTCGGGGTGGCGGCGATCAGCATCGGCGCCGGGGGCGATGGCGGCGGCATCCACACCCGCAACGAGTGGTATGACGCCGCCCACCGCGAGCTGGCGCTCAAGCGCATCCTGCTGCTGCTGATGCTGACCGCAGAGCGGTGCTAGTGAGAGCCCACCAGCGGCGCCATCGTCCGTGCAGCCGCCGCTGCTAAACTCGCAGCCATGCATCGCCTGCCCGCTGCCGCCGCTCTGTTTGTCGCTACTCTACCGCTCGCCGCGCAGTCCACCGTTCCGGATGCCATCTATTACCACGGCCATATCCTGACAGGCGTCGCGTTGAACCGGGGCAAACTGGAGTTCGTGAGCGCGATGGCGATACGCGATGGAATCATCACCGCGACAGGCACAGATCAGGAGCTGCTGAAGACAAAGGGAGCGAGGACGCAGCTTGTCGACCTTGGCGCCTCCTTCGTCATGCCCGGCATCAACGATGCGCACACACATCTGGCCGAAGCAGGGCGCCTCCAGCTTTCGGTCGACCTTACCGGCAGCAGATCGCTTGCGGAGATGCTCGGCCGCATCGAGCGCGCAGCCAAGATCGCAGCCGCCGGCAAGT
>DASQRJ010000556.1:0-2869 GCA_035642955.1 Acidobacteriaceae bacterium | reverse complement strand
TTTCCAGTGCCGAGTGCGTCTGGACCTGAGTGAAATACTCCCCCTCGACGACAACGTCCGCTTCTTTGAATCCGGCCTCCGCATCGCCCTTGGTCTTCTTCTCCGGGCCATGCACGTTGCCGGTCTGGGGCACGTCCTTGGGACCGCCGCCGCCGCCCGCGCTCGCCTGTGCGTCGGCCGGCCCGGGAAAGACCAGCGGTGCGCCGGGCTTTCGTGCGTCCATGCGATCCACCACAAACGACATCGGATCGTACTTCACCTGGATGAGCTTCACCGCATCTTCCGCGACAGCCTGGGATGTCGCGGCAACCGCCGCAATCGGCTGACCGGCATAGCGAACGATGGGATAGCGCGAGGGCGCCTCCTCTTTCGGATCGCGCAGCTCGGCGGTGCCCCCAAAGTCATGCTCCACCACATGCACGGCCTTCACGCCCGGATAGCGCTCGGCGGCCGAGGTGTCCACGGAAAGAATGCGGCCGTGAGGTATCTCGGCGCCAAGTACGTAGGCGTACAGCATGCCCGGCAGATGGATGTCTGCGGTGTATTTGCCGCGACCGCTCGCCTTCGCCGCACCGTCGTAGCGCACCGTCGGCTTGCCTACATACTTCAGCGCGGCGTTCGCGGCCAGCGGCGGCGGCTCATCCAGCGGCACCTGCCGGTCGACATGCGTCAAGCCGAGTTGCGGGATGCCGAACAGCACGCTGGCAGTCCTGGTGTCCCCCTTAGCCTGCTTCGTCTCGTCTGCCATCTCGCTAGACCTCCTGCATCACGCGCGGCATCACCAGGCCGGCGCTCACCGTGTCGGTGGATCCGTGTTTCGAGAGATCCTCCATGGCGTCAAAGATTCTCGGGTAGGTCCCGCAGCGGCACAGATTCCCGCTGATGGCGTGCGCGACCTCAGGCTGCGTGGGATGAGGATTGTGCTTCAGCAGCGAGGCGCACGTCATCACCATCCCCGGCGTACAGAATCCGCACTGCATCGCATCGTGCTTCACAAAGGCTGCCTGCACCGGATGCAGTCTTTCACCCTCCGACAATCCTTCGATCGTCGTGATCTTCTTATCGCCGATATCGAGGGTCAGCGTCATGCAGGCAAGGCGCGGTTTCTCATCCATCCACACCGTACAGGCCGAACATGCTCCCCGATCGCAAACCACCTTGGTTCCGGTCAGACCCAGCGTGTCGCGCAGTGTGGTGGCAAGGGTGTCTCGCGGCTCCACCGTCGCGGCATGCACCTGCCCGTTCACGTGCAATCGCACAGCTACCGCATCGGGTCCAAGCGTGGCCGGCTCGTGCACCGCGCTCTTCACCTCCGCGGTCAGAGCCTGCGCCTGCTCCAGAAGGGTTCCGGCTGCGGTCAGCCCGGCGCCCTTCAGAAAACCGCGTCGCGAAAAATGCGTCTTTGGGGAATCAGCCATAGCGAGCCCTCGAATAGGAGATTCGATCGACTCAGCCATCTTACGCCGCTGCCGGAGCAGTTTGCAGTCGTCGCAAAGCGGCGGTACAAAACACACAAAATCATCTATTCGGGATACAGCTAAAAAAGCCTTCACTCCGCGGAAGCACCGGAGTGAAGGCGTCCAACCGTTCGTACAACCTCTAGAAAGTGCTCGATGCTTTGATCTTTACAAATCGCTCGCCTTAGTTTTCACGGTGATGCGTGTCGCTGTGACCACTCCGGTAAAGGACGTCACGACACCGTGCGTGTCAGGTGCGTCCAGCGTGAATCTCCCCGAGAAGCGATTCCCGTCGCGGCTCAACGTTACATCCTGAGTGATGTGAGCCGGGCCGGCGGACGGTGGCCCGACGGTTTCAGGTGGCGCGGTAGGATCGAAATCGTTGCCCATCGAGAAATGGTTCAGCTTGTAGCTATATCTCCCTACCTGCTCCCAGACGCCCATACAGAAATTCCCGTCCTGCGCAGGACGTCCGGAATTCATGATCTCCGTGTGGTCGCTATGCCACACGACGAGCGCATTGTCGATCACCGTATTGGGAATGGGAGCTCCGTTCTGGGTTTTGGCCGTGAAAATCACGTGCCACATCCCCACGATGCTGGGATCATCATTCTCCAGGGCTGCCTGGAGAAGCGTTGGACCTCCCGGCTGGACTATCCAGCTGCTATGCGTCGGTCCCGCCAGACTTGGCGCGCAACCTGCCCAGGAACTCGGCACGCACACCAGCCCGAGCACCAAGGCGCCAAAAGTAGCTGCCAGTTTTCCATAACGAATCTTCATCTGAATCCTCCCGCCGGCATTGCCAGCTGGCACCGAGCTAACCTCCCCACACCGCTACTCGGCAAGGAAGAGGAGGTAAAGTCCGTGGTGAAGTTTTGGTGAAGCGCTAAGCCACTGGAAAACATAGAGATCTGCCCTAGCTTCAGAATGCGCTGCTATACTCCATGCGCAAAGAGGTGCGCTCCGGTGCCAGTCACCGTCTTCGAGTTCGGCGACTTCAGGCTGGATTGCGGCCGTTTCGAGATCTATCGCGCTGGACGCAACCTGAAGTTGGAGCGGAAGCCGATGGAGCTTTTGATCCTGCTCGCAGACCGCAAAGGCGACCTCGTTACCAGAACCGAAATTGCCGACCGGCTCTGGGGCAACGAAGTCTTCGTCGATACCGAGCACGGCATCAACACCGCCATTCGCAAGATCCGCCAGACCCTCCGCGATGACCCGGAGCAACCGCGCTTCGTACAAACCGTCATGGGCCGGGGCTACCGCTTTATCGGTCCCCTGGCAGAGGTGCCCAGCCCGGCCGCCGAAAATGTTCTTCCGCCCACGAAGAGCGCGCAGCCTGCGCCTACTGATTCGACTGATTCAACCAAAGCAGCTCCGCCGCTACCCAACCGCCGTTCGCGTCCTCGCCT
>DASQRJ010000555.1:0-2581 GCA_035642955.1 Acidobacteriaceae bacterium | reverse complement strand
GAGCCGCATCGCGGCGTCAATCCGGACGAAGTGGTCGCCATCGGCGCAGCCGTTCAGGCTGGTGTGCTGGCGGGCGAGGTCAAGGACCTTCTCCTGTTGGATGTGACACCGCTGACGCTCTCGATTGAGACGGCCGGTGGCGTAGCAACGCCGATGATCGCGCGCAACACCACCATCCCGACCAAGAAGACCGAGACCTTCTCGACCTTCGCGGACAACCAGAGCGAGGTGGAAGTGCACGTGCTGCAGGGTGAGCGTTCGATGGCGCAGGACAACCGCACCCTGGGCAAGTTCAAGCTTGGTGGCATCGTACCCGCCCCGCGCGGCGTGCCGCAGATCGAGGTCACCTTCGACATCGACGCCAACGGCATTCTGAACGTGCTGGCAAAGGACCGCGGCACGGGCAAGGACCAGAAGATCACCATCACCTCTTCTTCGGGCCTGAGCAAGGACGAGGTCGAGCGCATGGCGCGCGACGCCGAAGCTCATGCCTCCGAGGATAAGGAGAAGCGTGATCAGATCGAGGCTCGCAACGGCCTGGACAACATGGTCTACAACATCGAAAAGATGTTGAAGGAGAGCGGCGACAAGGTCTCCGGTTCGGAAAAGGGCGACGTCGAGTCCGCTCTGGCCGATGCCAAGAAGACGCTGGAAGGCACGCCGAGCGCGAGCGAGCTGAACGCGGCACGGGAGAAACTGACCGCTGCCTCGCACAAGCTGGCGGAGGCCATGTACAAGGCCAGCGCGAATGCCGCCCCGGCCGATGGTGCGGAAGCCGCTGCCGGAACCACAGCAGAGGAACCCAAGAAAGATGAAGGCGTCATCGACGCGGAGTACGTGGACGTCGACGAGAAGAAATAAACCTCGTAGGTAACGCTTCGGCAGATGACCACGACGGCGTCTGGCGGGGCGAAGGTAAGGGGCGCTCGCAGCGATTGTGAGCGCCCCTTGCGATATCCGGTCGATAAAGGAAGTGGGCAGGGAAGCGAGTAGACATGCAGAAGAATGGGCACACGAAGAATGGCACGCCAGGACCGGGGAGGGCAGCCGCGGAGGGACAGACAATGACAAACACCATGTGGCGCTGTGTGCAATGGCGTGCCGGGCAGATCCTGAACAAGGTGCTCTTCAATACAAAATCAGAGGCGGAGACTTTCTGCGCACAGATGCACCGCGCCGAGCCGGACATCTTCTGGCGCATGGAGCCGGTCGAAGCCAGGCTGGTGTGGAATTAATCCGTAACAGGTAAGGTGACGAGAACGAATGCCCGAGGGAAATGAGGTCCATCGCTTTCGCGATCGGCAGGCGGCGATCTTTGCCGGCCGCACCCTGCACGCGGACTCACCCTCGGGGCAATTTCCGGACGCCGTTCTCCTCGACGGCCGCAAGCTCCGCGGCATCATCGCGCATGGCAAGCATCTCGGCTACGACTTTGGAAGGGATCTGATGCTCCACGTGCATCTCGGCCGCTTTGGCGACTTCACCGAAGGCGCCGGTGCGCTGGCCGAGCCAAAGGGCGCACTGCGGTTGCGCATCTGGACCCGAAGCAAGAAGCAGATCGACTGGCTCGAACTGCGCGGCCCATCGGATTGCTCGATCTACGATCAGACCAAGTGGGAGCGGCTGATGGCGCGGCTCGGTCCGGACCCGCTGGAACAGGGAGCCGACCCGAAGCCGGCATTTGCCATGATCGCAGAGAGCAAAACGCCGATCGGCATGCTGCTTATGGATCAATCCGTCTTTTCCGGCATCGGCAACATCTACAGGGCGGAGCTTCTCTACCGTGCGCGGCTCAGCCCGTTTCAAGCCGGCAGGGAAGTCGAGCCCAAAAGAATTCGCGCGATATGGAAAGATGCTGTCACTCTGATGCAGGACGGAATGATCGACCGCCGCATCGTCACGACGCGCCCCAAGGACAGGCCGCATCCGCGCGGGCCAGCCGAGCGGGACGAAGTGCACTATGTATATAGGCGCAAGGGAAAACCGTGTCTGGTCTGCGGCACGGCGATCCGAAGTCAGGAAATGGCAGGTCGCACACTCTACTGGTGTCCGGTCTGCCAGAAGCATGAGATAGGCAGCTAAAGCGTTTTCGGTAATATGGTGAGCCGCCGAGAGGCATTCAGTGTGGCTTTTCCTTAACGAAAGCCACCAGAACGGTCGCTGGACGGCCTACACCTATACCTAAAATGCTCTAGGCTGTGAGCAGCATGTCTGCAGCCCCGGCGCTCACCAACGAAAGTTCATCTCGCCCGCGAGTCGCATCGGCATGGCTGTGGTTTTTCGGCGCGGTGTCGATCGCCTGCTCGCTGATCTTCCTCGTGATGAGCCGGCAGTGGCCGATGGTGGGCGATGCGGCACTGCTGCGCTATACGGTCTTCCTGATCCAACATGGCTGGGCGCCATACCGGGATTTTGTGGACATCAATATGCCCGGCGCGTATTGGGCGACGGCCTTCGGCATGCATCTGGCGGATTCGGCGAACGTGAGCTGGCGCATCTTCGATCTCGGACTGATTGCGCTGACGGGAGTGAGTTATTTCGTCATCACGCGTCCCTACTCGCGCTTTGCCGCGCTCTTCGC
>DASQRJ010000554.1:0-7557 GCA_035642955.1 Acidobacteriaceae bacterium | reverse complement strand
CTCACCGGGCTCACCAGACCGTCGGCCGGCGAGGTCTACTGGCACGGGACGCCGATCTCTCGCGCGAATCCAAACGTCTCGATCGTCTTCCAGAGCTTTGCGCTCTTTCCCTGGCTGACGGTGCTGGAAAACGTCGAAGCGCCGCTGAAGGCGCGCGGCATGGACGCGGAGGAGCGTCGCGAGCGCAGCCTGCGCATTCTCGACACAGTGGGTCTCGACGGTTTCCAGGCCGCTTTTCCCAAAGAGCTCTCCGGCGGCATGCGGCAGCGTGTCGGCTTTGCGCGCGCGCTCGTGGTCGAGCCCGAGGTCCTTTTCATGGATGAGCCCTTCTCCGCGCTCGATGTGCTCACCGCGGAGAACCTGCGCAGCGAACTGCTGGAGTTGTGGCAGAAGAAGACCATCCCCACTCGCGCCATCTTCCTCGTCACCCACAACATCGAAGAAGCCGTCCTGCTGGCGGATCGCATCATCGTGTTGGGCCGCAATCCCGGCCACGTCCGCGTGGACTTCCGCGTCACCCTCTCGCAACCGCGCGATCGCAAGTCGTCGCTCTTCACCCAGCTCGTCGACTACATCTACACCGTGCTCACGCGGCCCGACGTGCAGCCCAGCAATGTGCCGGAGCGCGTCGCCATCCGCGACCAGCGCCAGATGCACTACCAGATGCTTCCGCACGCGCGTCCGGGCGGCATCGCGGGTCTGCTTGAAATCCTCATCGATCGTGGGGGCAAGGACGATGTGTACAAGCTCGCCGACGAGCTCGGCTTCGAGCTCGACGACCTCTTTCCCATCGTCGAAGCCGCACAGTTGCTCGGCTTCCTCAAACTGGAGGAGGGCGACGTA
This sequence comes from Acidobacteriaceae bacterium, assembly GCA_035642955.1. Lineage (GTDB taxonomy): Bacteria > Acidobacteriota > Terriglobia > Terriglobales > Acidobacteriaceae > KBS-83. Next base: position 6,714 of record DASQRJ010000554.1, on the reverse strand, counting down.
GCCATCACCGACAGCGGGCGCCTCTTCGCGGACTCCGAGATTCTGAAGCAGAAGGAGCTCTTCCGCGTCGCCGCGCTGGACCACATCCTGCTGCTGCGCCAGATCACCCGCGCGCTCGACACCAAGCGCGACCACACTGTTCCCGAAGATTTCTTCCTCGACATGCTCGATGAACAGTTCTCCCAGGAGGAGACGCTGCGCCAGCTCGAGACGGCCATCAACTGGGGCCGCTATGCCGAGCTCTTCGACTTTGACGCCGGCAGGCGCCGCTTCATCCGGCCCGAGGTCGAAGAGACCTCCGAAACTCCGGTCGAGGAGATCGCCGAGTGAGGTCGCTGCGCGTCCAGACGCTCTCGCGCACGCTCGTGCTGGAGCGTTCCTGGCCGGTCGTGCTCGACCTGTCCGTCGCGGCCTTCTGTCTTGCCGCGTTCTACTGTGTCGTGCTGCTGGGCCGTTACTGGTTCAGCCATCCCGTGCCCTCGGCGCAGATATCCCAGTCGGTGCGAGCCCTTCCGCTCTACGCCCTCTACTCTGTCGTCCGCATCGGCGTCGCCTACCTGCTCAGCCTTATCTTCGCGGTCGGCTACGGCTACTACGCCGCGTATCATCCCCGCGTCGAAGCCTTCATGATCGCCGTGCTGGACATCCTGCAATCTATCCCGGTGCTCAGCTTTCTGCCCGGCGTCATGCTGGTCATGGTCTCGCTCCTGCCGACGCGTCAGCTTGGCGTGGAGATGGGCGCCATCCTGCTCATCTTCACCGGGCAGGTGTGGAACATGGCCTTCAGCTTCTACTCTTCCATCCGCAGCATTCCGCGCGAATTGCGCGAGGCTTCGCAGATCTATGGCTTCACTGCCTGGCAGCGCTTTTGGCAACTGGAGCTGCCCTTCTCCGCCATCGGGTTGGTATGGAACTCCATGGTCTCGGTCGCCGGCGGATGGTTCTTCCTCATGGCCTGCGAGATGTTCGTGCTCGGCGACCGCGACTTCCGGCTGCCCGGCCTCGGCTCCTATCTGCAGACCGCCGCCAGCGACGGCAATACACGCGCCATGATCTGGGGCCTCGCCGTGATGATCGCCATCATCGTCGCCACCGATCAGTTCGTCTGGCGCCCGATCATCGCCTGGGCCGACAAGTTCAAGTTCGAGCAGGTGGAAAGCTCGCATCGCGCCAGTTCGCCCATCCTCTATGCTCTGCGCAACTCCAACGCCCTCGGCTGGCTGCATACGCATACCGTGGTGCCGCTGGGCGAGCGCATCTACCATGGCCTCGCCGTGCGCCGTCTTCGCAGCCTTGCCCAGCCGGAGCGCAGTGAGGCATCGCGTCAGCGTTCGGTGATCGCCAATAGCTCTATCTTTATTGCGTTATTGGCCGCCGCCATCTTCGCCGCCTTCCATGCTGTGCTGCTGCTGCGCCAGTTGCATGGGTCGGAGATCCTGGAGCTGTTCAAGGGCGCGGGCGCCACCTTCCTGCGCGTGAATGCCTCGCTGCTGATCGCGGCTCTATGGACCATCCCGGCCGGAGTAGCCATTGGCTTTCACCCCCGGCTCGCACGCATCGCCCAGCCGCTGGCCCAGATCGCCGCCTCGGTCCCCGCTACGGCACTTTTTCCGGTTCTCCTCATCGCGCTGGTCCAGGCCGGGGGCGGACTGGGGATCGGCTCCATCGCCCTGATGCTGCTCGGCACCCAGTGGTACATCCTGTTCAACGTCATCGCCGGAGCCATCGCCATCCCCTCCGACCTGAAAGAAGTCTCCGGCCTCTTCCACTTCTCCAGCCTGCAGCGCTGGACCACCCTGATCCTCCCCGGCATCTTCCCCTATCTCATCACCGGGCTGGTCACGGCCTCGGGCGGCGCGTGGAATGCCAGCATCATCGCCGAGTATTTCCACCTGCGCGGTCGGACGCTGTCGACTCTCGGCCTGGGCGCCCAGATCAGCCGCGCTACCGACCACGGCCAGTTCGATGTTCTGCTGATGGCGACCATCATCATGGCGCTCATGGTGGTCACCATCAACCGCCTGGTCTGGCGGCCGCTCTTCCATCTTGCCGAGACAAAATACCGGCTGGAAGGCTGAAGCCCCGTGCGCTGAGGCGCCCATGTCAGGAACCTTATGCAGCGGACCCGGCAGCCCGCAGGAATGGAGTACTATACGTCGTGATGACGGTCACCGAGCGCACGATCCTGTTGGTGGAAGACGATCCCGACCACGAGGCGCTGACCATTCGCGCCCTCAAAAAAGCCAATATCGCCAACAACATCCGTGTGGCGCACGACGGCGAAGAAGCGATCAACATGCTCTTCAACCCGGACACCAGTACGCTGCCCTACCTGCCACAGGTCATCCTGCTGGACCTCAAGCTGCCGAAGATTGACGGCCTGGAAGTGCTTCGCCGCATCCGCGAATCGGAGCGGCATCGCATGCTGCCGGTCGTGATCCTTACCTCCTCGGACGAAGAGAGCGATCTGATGCGCAGCTACAAACTCGGCGTCAACAGCTACATCCGCAAGCCCGTGAACTTTACCGATTTCGCGGAGGCGACACGTCAGCTTGGGATGTATTGGCTGGTGTTGAACGAGGCGCCCCCCTTGCCGCTTCGTTAGTTGCCGCTCCGAAGAAAACCGCCGGCCCGGCCTTCGTTAAAGCACTCACTCCCCCCTGAACACTCCGCGATGCGCGCACCAGATCCGCAGCACCAGATCGAGAGCCAGCCAGCAACGGCAACCCCGCTTCGCGTCCTGTTGGTGGAAGACAATGAGGACGACGCCGCTCTCCTCGCCCACTTCTTCAAACGCGCCGGATATCATCCTTCCTTCCGCCGCGTCGAGACCGCCGAGGAGATGCGCCACGCGCTCAACGAGGCCGATGCCGGGTGGGACGTGGTGCTGGCCGACTTCAACCTGCCCAGCTTCGGCGCTCCTGCCGCTCTGCAACTGCTCAAACACATGGGACGCGATGTCCCCTTCATCATCATGTCCGGTGCGGTCAGCGAAGAGACCGCCGTCGAGGCCATGCGCGCCGGCGCGCATGATTACGTCTCCAAGCAGAATCTTGCGCGGCTGATTCCTGCCATCGAACGCGAGATACGCGAAGCGCACGCACGCCGTCTGCGACTCGACGCGGAGCGGGCCCTGCGTACCAGCCAGGAGCGTTTCCTGGGTCTGGTCCAGGCCATGCCCGTCGGCCTCATCATCGCCGAGCCCAGCGGCACCGTCCGCTATGCGAATACCACGGTCGAGCACCTGCTTGGCTATAGCGAACAGGAGCTGCGCAGCGGCGCCGTTGCCTTCGGCAGCATCTTCGGAGCCGATGGCCCGAAGGTGCTCTCGCGGTTGCAGGACTCGGTCGCCACGGCAGAGCCGCCCCGCCCTTTTGAAGCACTCTGCCGCACACGCGCGAACGATCATATCCCGGTGCTGATCGCCCTGGCCCGGCTGGCGGCGGAGAACACCTCCGCCGATGCGCCGGAGCAGATCGCCATCTTCTTTGTCGATCTCTCGGAGCAGAAGCGCAGCGAAGAGGTGATGCGGCGCACGGAGAAGCTGGCTGCCACCGGACGGCTCGCCGCCTCCATTGCGCATGAGATCAACAATCCCTTGGAAGCGGTCACCAACTGTCTCTTCCTCATCGGCTCCAGCCAGTTGGATGCCCGATCGCGGGGGTATCTGCGCATCGCACAGCAGGAGCTGAACCGCGTCACCCATATCGCCACCCAGACGCTGCGCTTCTACCGCCAGAGCACCAGGCCGGTGAACTCCGACGTGAACGAGCTGCTGGACAGCGTGATCGCGCTCTATGAACCCCGCCTGCGCAGCTATTCCATCGCCATCCATCGGCGGTACAAGGACGTACCCCCGGTGCACGCCTATGAGGGCGAGATTCGCCAGGTGCTGGCGAACTTCGTCGGCAATGCCATCGACGCCATGCAACGCGATGGCGGACGCCTCACGCTGCGCACTGCGAACGGCCGCGATCCCCGCAGTGGAGCGGAGGGCGTATACGTCACCGTGGCAGATACAGGTTGCGGCATGGATGCCGTCACCCGTGCCCGCATCTTCGAGGCCTTCTTCTCCACCAAGGGCGACACCGGCACCGGCCTCGGCCTCTGGGTCAGCCAGACCATCATCGACAAGCATGGCGGACGCATCTCCGTCCGCAGCCGCGTCCGGGAGCGCCTGGATGCTCCCGGTGGAACGGTCTTCCGCATCTTTCTTCCGCTCCAGTCCATCACCATGCCGCATGGCACTTCCTAGCGGCTCCGCCCGCGCTTCCCCGCCGGGCAAGCAACGTCCTCCGTCTCACGCGCTTCTGACTCGAAGGAACCCCCAAAAGCGAACGATTCTCAGCATTCAGGAAAAGCACATATGGCACGCACGGTACTGCCGGGAAAGCCCTACCCGCTCGGCGCAAAATGGAGCAGCAAGGGAACAAATTTTGCCGTCTATTCGGAGAATGCGACAGGCGTCGATCTCTGCCTTTTCGATGACCAGAACAATCAGATCGAGTCGCTCCCGCTGGAAGAATGTACGGCTTTCGTATGGCACGGCTTTTTGCCCGGCGTCCGTCCCGGTCAGCATTACGGATATCGCGTCCATGGCCCGTGGGACCCCGCGAAGGGCCAGCGCTTCAATGACAAAAAGCTGCTCGTTGATCCCTACGCCCAAGCCATCGTAGGGACAGTCAAGTGGGGACAGCCCATCTTTCCTTACACCTTTGGAAAGAAGGATCCCGATCTGAAGAAAAATGAAAAAGACAGCGCACCCGGCATGCCCAAGTCGGTTGTCACCGACCCGGCATTCGACTGGACCGGCGACCGCAGGCTGCGCATCCCGCTCGCCGACTCCATCATCTATGAAGTCCACGTACGCGGCTTCTCCATCAAGAACCCTGAGATTCCCGAGGATCTGCGTGGCACCTATGCCGGCCTCGCCCATCCCACCAACATCGCCTATTTGAGAAAGCTCGGTATCACCGCGGTTGAGTTATTGCCGGTCCACCATTTCATCGACGACGCCCGTCTCGTCGAAGTGGGGCTGAAAAATTACTGGGGCTACAACACGCTGGGCTATTTCGCACCGGAAGAGCACTACAGCTCGGACAAAACCCCGGGCGGCTCCGTGCGCGAGTTCAAGGCGATGGTGAAAGAGCTGCACAAGGCGGGCATCGAGGTCATCCTCGACGTGGTCTACAACCATACCTGCGAAGGCAACCAGATGGGCCCGATGCTCAACTTCAAAGGCATCGACAACACCATCTACTACCGCACCATGCCCGACAATCCACGCTTCTACATGGACTATACCGGCACCGGCAACACGCTCAACGTCCGCCATCCGCAGGTACTCAAACTCATCATGGACTCGCTGCGCTACTGGGTTACCGAGATGCGCGTGGACGGCTTTCGCTTCGACCTCGCGGCCACCCTCGCGCGCGAGTTGCACGATGTGGACCGGCTCTCCGGCTTCTTCGACATCATCAACCAGGACCCGACGCTGGCCGACGTCAAGCTGATCGCCGAACCCTGGGACGTGGGCGATGGCGGCTACCAGGTGGGCAATTTTCCCGTCATCTGGGCAGAGTGGAACGGCAAGTACCGCGACACTGTGCGCAAGTTCTGGAAAGGCGACGAAGGCCAGCTCAACGATCTCGGCTACCGGCTCACCGGTTCAAGCGATCTCTATCAGCACGACGGTCGCCGCCCCTATGCCAGCATCAATTTTGTGACGGCGCACGACGGCTTCACGCTGCGCGATCTGGTCAGCTACAACGAGAAACACAACGAAGCGAACAAGGAGGACAACAAGGACGGCACAGACGCGAATTACTCCTGGAACATGGGCGTCGAAGGCGACACGGATGACGAAGCCATCAACCATGCGCGCGAGCGCCAGATCCGCAACTTCCTCGCCACGCTCATCCTCTCGCAGGGCGTGCCCATGATCTGTGGTGGCGACGAGCGCGGCCGCACGCAATACGGCAACAACAACGCCTTCTGCCAGGACAATGAGGTGAGCTGGTATGACTGGCGGCCTAGCGAGCGCAAGCAACTGCTGGTGGACTTCACCAGCCATCTCATCCATCTGCGCAGAAAGCACAACAACTTTCGCCGCAAAAAGTTCTTCCAGGGTGCAGCCATTCACAACTCGGAAGTCCGCGACATCGCCTGGTTTGAAGCCAGCGGCGCGGAGCTGGACGAAGGCGCATGGAATGCGCCCTGGGGACGCAGTCTCAGCTTCATGCTCAATGGCCGCACTCTGAACACCAAGGACGCGCACGGCAATCCCATCATGGACGATTCCTTCCTCATCCTGATGAACGCGTACCATGAGGGCGTCGAATTCAAGTTGCCTCCCTGCCCCTGCAATGGATACTGGGAGTGCATGATGAACACGGACGATCTGCATGAAGAGTTTCAGCACCGTAAAGTGGACGAGAGCGTCATCGTCGCCGGACGCTCCATGATGCTGCTCACCGAGTGCGGCGCCGAGACCAACCTCGACGAAGCAGGACCGGAGGAAAAGGATTGACCGCTCAACCTATTCGCTGCGGCGTGATCGGATTTGGTCTCGCCGGCCGCGTTTTTCATTCGGCAGTCATCGATGCCACCGAAGGACTCGAGCTCGCTGCGATTGTTCAGCGAAGCGGTAGCGCCGCGCAGCAGGCCTATCCCCGCGTAGCCGTGTACCCCTCGCTCGACGCGATGCTCGCGCAG
>DASQRJ010000553.1:0-7135 GCA_035642955.1 Acidobacteriaceae bacterium | reverse complement strand
GCGGCGGGGCTGGTCTCTGTGGCTTCGAATGTGATCCCCGCGGAGATGCAACAGATGGTCGCCGCTGCGCTGAACAACGACTGGACCGCCGCGCGCAATCTGCAGCGCCGCTACTATCCGCTGCTGCTCGCCAACTTCTGGGAAACCAGTCCCGGGCCGGTGAAACATATCCTGGCGCGGATGGGGCGCGTGGCCCCGGTGTGGCGTCTGCCGATGGTCCCGCCCTCCGCGCCCGTGGCCGCGCGGCTGGACGCGCTGATGGCGGCGTTAGATCTGAACACCGCTTCGCACTGACCGAAAAGCACCGGGACGGCGCACCGTACACTATTGCCATTCATGTCCACAGAAGATCCACTTCAGCCGGAGATCGAGCGCCACTTCGCGGCCGGCGCTGCCGCCATCGGCGACCCGGCCGCGCTCCACGCCTTCACTCAGCTTCGCGAGGAGCTCAACAGCGGTCGCGTTCGCTCCGCAGAGCCCGATGCCGCAGCGCCATTTGGCTGGCGGGTCAACGCCTGGGTGAAGCGCGGCATCCTGCTCGGCTTCCGTATCGGCCAGCTCACTTCCTTCGGCAATCATGATCTCTCCTTCGTCGACAAGGGCACGTTTCCCGCGCGCAGCTTTGACCCCGCCCAGGGTGTCCGCATCGTCGTAGGCGGCTCTTCGGTGCGCGAGGGCGCCTATCTGGCACGCGGCGTCATCTGTATGCCGCCTATGTATGTGAACGTGGGCGCCTACGTCGACGAGGGCACGATGGTCGACTCCCACGCACTGGTCGGAAGCTGTGCGCAGATCGGCAAACGTGTGCACCTCAGCGCGGCGGCACAGATCGGCGGCGTGCTGGAGCCGGTGAATGCCAATCCCGTGATTATTGAAGACGATGTGATGGTGGGCGGCAACTGCGGCGTGTACGAGGGCACCATCGTCCGTGAACGCGCGGTGCTTGCCGCAGGAACCATTCTGACCCGCGGCACGCCGGTCTACGATATCGTCAACGGCGTCATCCACAAGGCGGAGACCGCCGGCCCCCATGCGGAGGCGACACCGCTGGTCATTCCTGCCGGCGCGGTCGTCGTCCCCGGCTCGCGGTCGATCACGCGCGGACGCGCGACGGAGTGGGGGCTCAGCCTGTACGCACCGGTGATCGTCAAATATCGGGACGACAAGACCGATCTGAGCGCGGCACTCGAAGACTTACTGCGCTAAGCTGGATATAGCTGCCGAAGCCAATTCGGCAGTATCGTCAGCCGTTCGTTTTGTCCGCATCCTATCTACCTGCTAGCATTTTCCTTCCATGTCTAAAGGCAAGCTGCAAATCATACCCATCGGCGGACTCGGCGAGTTCGGCATGAACTGCATGGCCATCCGCTGGGACGAAGATATCTTCGTCATCGATGCCGGCCTCATGTTTCCGGAGAGCGACCTGCTCGGCGTCGACATCGTCGTGCCGGACATCACGTATCTCATCGAGAACCGCTCCCGCGTGCGCGGCATTGTGCTCACGCACGGCCACGAAGACCACATCGGCGGCCTGCCCTGGCTGCTGCGCGAGCTCAATGTCCCCGTCTATGCCACGGAGTTCACGCTGGCCTATGTCGAAGGCAAACTCGAAGAGCACAAGCTGCTGGACAACGCCGAACTCATCGAGATCGAGCCCAAGCGCAAATTTCAGCTTGGCCCCTTTACCATCGAACCCTTGCGGGTGACCCATAGCCTGGTCGATTGTGTTTCGCTGGCCATCGAGACACCGGTCGGCATCGTGATTCACACCGGCGATTTCAAGGTAGATCTGTCCCCGCCGGACGGTCACGCCTTCGACCTGTCGAGCTTCGCGGAGTACGGCAAGCGCGGCGTGCTCGCCCTGCTGCAGGATTCGACAAACGTGGACCGCGCCGGCTACACCCCGAGCGAATGGGCCGTCCGCCCGCGGTTGGATGAGGTCTTCTCGCGCACCAAGCGACGGCTCTTTTTCTCCTGCTTCTCCTCCTCCATCTATCGCTTGAGGATCGCGCTGGAACTGGCGCAGAGCCATGGACGCAAGGTCGCCGTCGTCGGACGGTCCATGCTGGAGTCCTCGGAGATCGCGCAGGACCTTGGATATCTCGACATTCCCCGTGACCTCCTCATTCATCCCGGCCAGATCAAGGACTTCAGTCCGGAAGAGATTTGCGTGCTCATCAGCGGCACCCAGGGCGAGCCTATGTCTGCCCTCTCCCGCGCCGCGGTGGACAACCACAAGCACGCAAAGATCGAGCGCGGCGACACCGTGCTGCTCAGCTCGCGAGTCATTCCCGGCAATGAAAAGAGCATCTACCGCGTCATCGATCACCTCTGCCGCCGCGAGGCAAACGTCATATTCGACGATGGCCAGTCCGGACTCATCCACGTCAGCGGTCACGGCAGCCAGGAAGAGTTGCGGCTGATGATCAACCTCGTCCGGCCCAAGTTCTTCGTCCCCGTCCACGGCGACTTCCGCCATCTGCAGCGTCACGCGCGGCTGGCCATGGACATCGGCATCTCCGAGAACGCGTACCTGCTCGAAGACGGAGACGTTCTCGAGCTGGATCAGAACACCGCTGTGAAGAGTGGCAAGGTTGCCGCCGGGCGCGTGTTGCTCGACTCCGGCGCTTCCGGCAACGTGGTTGAGGACCTGATCATCCGCGATCGCCGCCACCTCAGCGAAGACGGGCTGGTGATCGCGATCATCACCATCAACAAGCTGACAGGCCGCGTAGAAGGCGTGCCGGAGTTTGTGACCCGCGGCTTCGTCGCTGGCGATCTCGAACTGGGCGAGCAGGCCAAGGCGATCGTCGGCAAGACGCTCGAAGAATCAAACGCCGAAGAACGCGCCGACCAGGTGCTGATCAAGGAGAAGATTCGCGTCGACCTGAAGCGCTACATCCAAAGACAGACGTCGAGCCGTCCCTTCATCATGCCCATCATCCTCGAGATCTGATCGTGGCCATCGCCAATGCTGACGCGTCCGTCGAGCTGGTCTCAGCCCTGCAGTTTGCCGCGGCGCGGGAACGCCTCCGCGATGCGGTCCTGCACACGCCGCTGGTGCGGCTTGCATCTGTCACAGATGCGGTAGCGTATCTGAAGGCGGAGAGCCTGCAGCCCATCGGCAGCTTCAAGCTGCGCGGCGCCTTCAACGCGGTCGCGCAATTGAGTGAGGCGCAGCGCCGGCGCGGCGTCATCACGTACTCCAGCGGCAACCATGGCCAGGGCGTGGCCTACGCGGCGCGGGCCTGCGGCGTTCCCGCCATCATCGTCATGCCTTCGAACGCGCCGGCGATCAAGCGCCGGGCGACAACGGCGCTCGGCGCACAGATTGTCGATGTCGGGCCAGCGAGTTCGGAGCGGCGCGAACGCGCAGAAGCCCTTGCCGCCGAGCATGGCTATGCCATCATCCCGCCCTATGACGACCCCGCCATCGTCGCCGGTCAGGGCACCTGCGGGCTGGAGATCCTCGCTGACTGCCCCGAGGTCGACCTCGTGCTTGCGCCGGTTGGTGGCGGCGGACTGCTGAGCGGTGTGGCCGCGGCGATCCGTCAGCAGCGGCCGGAGTGCCATGTCGTCGGCGTCGAGCCGGAACTTGCCGGAGACGCCGCGGCCAGCCTGCGCCAGGGAAAAATCGTGCAGTACACGGCGGAGCAGACCACCCGCACGCTGGCCGACGGCCTGCGCACCCAGAGCCTCGGCAACCTGAACTTCGCGCACATCCAACGCTACGTCGAGCAGGTGGTCACCGTTACCGAGCAGGAGATCGAGGAGGCCATGCGTCGCATCGCCTGGGATGCGCGGCTTATCGCCGAACCCAGCGGCGCCGTCGCCACGGCAGCACTGCTCTTCCACTCGCAGGAACTGCCGCCGCACCGCACTGCGGTCGCCATCGTCAGCGGCGGCAATGCGGAACCCGCCACGCTGTTGCGCGTGCTCGGCTCCGCGTGACACAGCGCCTCCCTTCCCGGCGTATTCTGAGCACGTGAACCCTCCTCGAGTCGCCGGTGTTGTTTTCTCCTGCCTCTGTCTGGTCTTTGCCGCTCCCTCCTTCGCAGCAGACAAGCGACCCTCCGGTCTTATTGCTACTGTCCTGCGCGAGACGCCGGTCTTCGTCGCAGCGGACACCAGTTCGCAGAAGCTGGATACGATCACCCCCGGACGGGAGATGGTAATTGTCGAGCAGAATGGCCCCTGGGTGCGCGTCTTTGCCAACACCGATGTCGAACAGAACCGGGCCGAGGACGCGCCGGTCTTCGGTGGGGATGCGGCGACGCCGCCTATCTCCGGCTGGATCCAGGGCAAAGGCATCGTCTCCGCATCCACGCCGAATGCCGACAACATTCTCTTCGGCGCCGCCGCCGGCCAGGAGGTGAAGGCCAGCGACGTCCACGGCTCGCGTGGCGCGGCCCAGGCCGCGCGGCTGCTCTACGCGCGCGATGCACAGCTCTTTCCCCAGGGGCCGCACGCGGGCGAAGCTGCGTGGCGCGCAGCGGACATTCGCTGGCAGCTCGAAAAGGCGGATGTCTACTCGCGCCCGTCTGCACACGAGAAAGAGAATTACCTGCGCCAGCAGATCGATGACAGCGAGATGAAGAAGCTCATCAAGCGCTTTCCCGACTCGAAGTACGCCGACCTGGCCGCGTGGAACATGATCGATAACAAGGTCTGCGGCGACTGGCAGGGCTCGACAAAGTGTCCGGAGAAAGAAGCGGAGATCTATCAGAAGTATGCCGACGAGCACTCGAACTCCCCTAAAGCGCCGGAGGCGCTCTTCGAGTCCGTCTACCGGCTCGCGGCGGCGGGCGATATCTACGCCGGCGACAACAACGACAAGAAGGCCTCCGAAGATCGCGACCACGCCAAGATCGTAGCCACGCATTTGCAGCAGAAGTATCCAGCCAGTGACTTCTCAGCGCGAGCGGCCACTCTGGTATACCAAATGGAGCAGTCCATCCCCATTTACGGCGCGGAACGCGACTAGAGCATTTTTCCTGTGAGTGTAGAGCGGCTGGCAGAAGGTTACGTGGCCTTTCCTTAAGGAAAGGCCACACCGAGATGCCCTCCGCTACCTCACAGCATCAGGAAAAAATGCTCTGACCGCGCACAAGGAAGTGCGTGAACGACTACATCCTCTCGGTCCTGCTCGGCATCGTCGAGGGACTCACAGAGTTTCTGCCTGTCAGCTCGACCGCGCACCTGCGGATCGCCGAGGCGATGCTTCACATCAACCTGGCCGATCCGTACTGGAAGATGTACACCATCGTCATCCAGCTCGGCGCCATCCTCGCGCTCATCTTTCTCTTTATGGGCCGCATCCTCGAGTTCATTCGCACCTTTCCCAAGGGTGAAAACGGCGATCGCACCGTGCTGAACCATCCCCTCTCGCTCACGCTGATCGCCTTTGTCTGCACCGCAATCCCCGCCTTCCTGCTCACCAAGATCATTGGCAAGCATCTGGAAAGCCTGCGCCTCATGGCGACCTCGCTGCTGGTCGGCGGCATCATCATGTGGGTGGTGGATGCCTGGAGTGTCCGTCAGGTAGCGGCCACCGAGGACGTCGAGCACATGACGCTCGGTCAATCGATCTGGATTGGCCTCTGCCAGGTGACGTCGGCTGTCTTCCCCGGCACTTCACGCTCCATGTCGACGATCGCCGCAGGCCAGCTCGTCCGGATGACGCGCTCCGCCGCGCTCGAGTTCAGCTTCCTCGTCTCCATCCCCACCATGGTGGCTGCCACCGGCTACGATCTCCTGCGCACGCTGCACCCCGGGCATACCCACGGGGCCGAGGCCATCGCGCCGCTGGTCATGACCGGTCACGGCTGGATCGTGCTCTTCATCGGCTTCGCGGTTTCGTTCTTCATTGCGTTGCTCGTCGTTGAGTGGTTCCTGATGTGGGTCCGCCGCCACGGCTTCGTGATCTTCGCCGTCTACCGCATCATTCTCGCGGCGCTGCTCTTCGGGCTGGGCAAGAAGCTGATGGGCGCCTGATTTCCGCGATCACCGCGAGCCGCTACTATGGAGTGCAGCAGGACTCTACGCGATGAGCTCTCTCGATCCCGCCGTCGGCGAACCTTCGTTCACTCTCCGCTCGCATCGCCCGGGCGATATGGGCCTCATCGTCTCTCGCGAGGGCGCTCTGTATGCGCAGGAGTACGGCTGGGACGAACGATTCGAAGCTCTGGCCGCTCGCGTGGTCGCGGACTTCATCGACCGCTTCGACCCAACATGCGAGCGCTGCTGGATTGCCGAGCGCGATGGCCAGCATCTCGGCCACGTCTTCCTGGTAAAACATCCCGAGCAGCCCGGCGTCGCCAAGCTGCGCCTTCTGCTCGTCGAACCGGGCGCGCGCGGCATGGGCCTGGGCCGCGCGCTGGTGGAGGAATGCGTGCGCTTCGCCCGCGAAACCGGCTATCGGAAGATCACGCTCTGGACCCAAAGCATTCTCACCGGCGCCCATCGCATCTACCAGAGCGCCGGATTTCGTCTCGTGGACGAAAAGCCGCATCACAGCTTCGGCAAGGATCTCATCGCTCAAACCTGGGAGCTGGACCTGATTTGAGCACATGAGTGGAAACCGACGTGAGCGACCAAAAGGAAGCGAACACCGCAAAACGGCGCCATAGGCGCAATCGCCCGTGCGGCCAGCACCGCATCCGCCCGGAACGGCAAATTCCCGTGGCAAGCTCGATTCCCACATTCGCTTTCTCTCGATCCGGCTCTCGCGCTTTGCGACAATAGGATGTAGCTCTGGTGTTTGCGGCTCTCAGTCCCATTGGCACGACTGTTTTCACAAAAGGTGTAGGTAGTGACGACTACCTACGCAGCTTTTCCGTTAAGAGAAGCTGCTCCGCGCAAATGCGGATGACCACACGGTATTTGTGAAAACGGTCTAAATGGGCGATCGCTGTTGCGCGTCCTCATCGTAGAAACCCATGAAGCCACTCAAGGTCGCTCTTACGCCCACCGGAAATCGCAGGCTCAACGAGCTGGTGGGCGTCTCGCTCATCGCGACGGCCGGCCTCCTGGTCCTCTCCCTCGTCTCCTATCGGCCCACCGATCCTTCGTTGAACACCGTCGGCGGAGCCATTGCTCATAACTGGGCCGGCATCCTCGGCGCCACGCTCAGCGA
>DASQRJ010000552.1:0-5751 GCA_035642955.1 Acidobacteriaceae bacterium | reverse complement strand
CGAAGCCTGATTCATCTGGCCGACCTTCTCTTCCACCGTCATCTGCTTCAGCAGGGCTTCGGCGCGGCGGTGTGCCTCCTGACGGGTGATCGGTGCTGTTTGTGCCGCCCTGGCGCCGGAGATAGGAAGCAGCAGGCACGTCAAGGCGCTGAGCGTTCCGGATACAAAATCAACTCGCAGTGGATGCATGTGCAATAGCCTCTTGGATAGTCCGTGTCGAATCGACAATGTTGAACAATACTCCCATACGAACGACGCCGAAAAGCGAGGCAATCCGTGTATCCTGTTTTGCCCGATATGAACGGATGATGAGAGCGCGGCGTTCTTGTCGCCACGTTATCGCGCTTTGTCGCTTGCCAAGTCAAGGCAAAGAGTCGATCCTTGCTGGCAGTCCCCCGCATATTTTCAAGGCACGAGGAAGAAAATGATGAGGCTCAGGCTTCTGGCACTGGCGGTCTGCCTTCTGGCAGCGGTATCCGTCCAAGCGGCGGACAATTTCAATTGGCAAAAAGGCACGCTGACAGCCACCGAAAGACAGAAGATCAAAGAGGGAAGCACGATCACCCACAATACCGACGCCTCGGCCAAGGACAAGGGAAACAAAACCGACTACTCGTCGAATACCACCACGACCAAGTCAGACAACTACGAGAACTATCAGGTCTACACCATCGAGAGCGGCAATGTCGTCTACGTTGCCAGCGAGCACCTGCTCTTCCCCTGGTCGAAGGCCGCGGACATCACTCTGGGGCAGCCGGTTCAATTCGCCGTGAAGGGGGACAAGATGTACATCCTCGACTCCAGCGGCAAGCAGCACAAAGCCACTGTGACCAAGACATCGCTCGTGAGAAACACCAATTGATGAATTGATAGATCGATAGATTGATAGGTTCGCTCGCGCAAGAGCCGCCGTGGTACTCGCGCCCGCGTCGCACGCGTGTCTGCGCATTCTCCGCCGCGAAAGAATTCAGTCGAGATACCCTAACGGGATGCGGGAGTCTGCAAAGCTTTCGATGCTGCGGCGCGAGTTGCGCGCGCTGCTGGCATTGGCCATCCCGGTCATTCTCTCGGAGATCGGCTGGGTCGCCATGGGCATCGTCGACACCATCATGGTCGGCCGTCTCGGCCCGGAGGCTATCGGCGCAGTCGGCATCGCCAGCGCCTCGTACTACGCTCCCGCGCTCTTCGGCATCGGCATCCTGCTCGGGCTGGACACGGTCGTCTCGCAAGCCTGGGGACGGCGCGATCTCCATGTCTGTCATCAGTGGCTCGCGCAAGGCGTCTACCTCGTCATCGCGTACACTCCGTTCGCCATGCTCGGCATCGCCGCGGTACCGCTACTCTTCGCCCGCATCGGTATCAACCCCGCAGTCTCCGGCGAGGCCGCCGTCTATCTGCACATCCTCAATCTGGGCACGCTGCCGCTGCTCATCTACGCCGCTTTCCGCCGCTATCTGCAAGGCGTCGGCCGGGTGCGTCCCGTCACCTTCACGCTCATCTCTGCCAACCTCATCAACTGGGGAGGGAACTGGGCGCTCATCTACGGCCATCTCGGGCTGCCGGCCATGGGGTTGAAGGGCTCCGCCGTCTCCACCTGCCTCGCGCGCGTCTACATGGCGGCGGTGCTCGTCTTCTTCGCCTGGCAGCATGAGCGCCGCCGCGGTCATCCGCTCTTTGCCCATTGGCCGCGGCCGCATTGGCAACAGTTACGCGCACTCATCGCTCTCGGAGCGCCAGCCGCCGGCCAGATCGTTCTTGAAGTCGGAGCCTTCGGCGTCGCCACACTGATGGCCGGACGTCTCACCGCGGACGCGCTGGCCGCGCATCAGATCGTCCTCAACTGCGCCAGTACCACCTTCATGGTGCCGCTCGGCATGTCGGCGGCAGCGGCTGTTGCCGTCGGCCACGCTGTTGGAGCGGGCGATCTCGCCCGCGCGCGTCGTGCCGGCTGGCTGGCCCTGGCCTCGGGCGCCAGCTTCATGGCTCTCGCGGCATGCGCCTTTCTGCTCTTCCCCCGCCCGCTCCTGCACATCTACACGCAGGATGAAACCGTCGTGTCGGTGGGAACGCGCCTGCTCATGCTCGCCGCGGCCTTTCAGATCTTCGACGGCATCCAGACCGTCGCCACCGGTGCACTGCGCGGCGTCGGCGAGACCCGCCATCCCATGTTTGTCAATCTCGGCGGCTATTGGTTCTTCGGCTTGCCGCTCGGCTACCTGCTCTGCTTCCACACCCGGCAGGGCATCTCCGGCATCTGGATCGGCCTCACCATCTCGCTCATCGTCATCGCCCTCTATCTCCTCTGGCAGTGGGCCAGGAAGAGCCGGCGCATAACCTTGCGCCTCGCCGACGCAGAAACCGCTACGCTGTAATTACATGCATGACATTGCTTAAAGCTTTCATTTAGTAAATGGGCTCGAACATACGATGCGCGCACCCTGGACAAGACGAGAATTCCTCAGCAGTGCAGCAGGCGCCGCAGCGTCGCTCGCTCTTGCTGGAAGTGCATCGAGTGCACTCGCCGACCCTGCGCCGCTGCGCGGCAGATTCCTTACCCATATCTCGGTCGTGCGTGTGAACCAGATCGAAGTCACGCCCACTCGCTCCATCGGTGAGGACGAAGCAGCCGACAACACCCCGGCCCATATCCGGGCGAGGCGGGAAGCCTTCGAGCGAGGATCTCCCGGCGGCCGGATGACCTGGGCCATCAGTTGGCTCGCGCTCCACGACAATCGCCGGCAGTACAAAGATGCACGGCGGCTGCTGGCCTCCTATCACGACCGCTACGGTGACGAGATCACCTTCATCCCCGGCGGCTACTTCGCGCCGATGTACGACACCCGCGAGCACAACCAGCAGACCATTCGCGAGGCGCTGCGCATGATCACCGCCATGGTCGGCAATGGATATCGCCCGCAAGCTCTGGTCGCGGGCTTTCTCGATGCGGACAGTCAGCATTACCTCGCCACCGAGGAGGGAATTCACGTCTGCCAGGGGCAGATCTGGAGCCAGCACGGCATCGATCATGGCGATGGCGACGGCGGCATCTGCTATCCGTACTATCCCAGCCGCGAACACTACCTCAAGCCTGCGCAGGGCCACGCGGACTTCATCGACTGCGTCTGCCTCGACGGCTGGACCTGCGACTTTCTCACCGCGCGGCGCGAGGGCTTCGAGGGTAAGTTCAACAGCCGGCTCGGCGTCGGACCTATCGAGTCCGTCGGAAATCTGGGAACGGTCGCGGGACGTCGCGAGATGATGGACACCGCGGCAATTCACTTTGATCGCGGCCACACGCTGAACGGCTTCGGCTCCGTCACCGCCATCTGGGAGACCTCCATCGGTCACGATCCTGACCTCACCTACTGGCTTCAAACCGTGAAAGAAAGATGGCCGGATACGCAGGTGCTGACCGAAGGCGAGTTTGGATTGAAGTGGCGCGCGCACACGGCGAACAATGCCTCCCTGAACTATCGCTTCGACGAACGAGGCACCGGCGCACCGGGCTCGGAGAAAGATCTCGAGATCGAATGGTTCATGAATCAGGAGTTTCGCCTCGCGCTGCTGCGAAACTGGAAGACCGGCAGCCCCTACATGGTCATCGACTTCACACGCTACGATCTGCCCGCGCACGAGCCGCGGACGCTGCAGCGGGAGTGGAGCCTGATGAACGTGCTCAACCAGAAGGGAACTCGCCCGCAGGACAAGCCCATGCGCCTGGGCCAGCTAAGCGCCGAGAATCAGCGCATCATCTACGCCCGCTACCCGGAACTGAAGAAGCTGGTATAAGACCAGTGATCCGCAAGGAGCCGCCACCCAGGATTCCTACGCGTGTGCGGAAAGCTCTGACGGATCACGTCGGTTGTATCGCGTGAGTCACGAACATGCTGTCGAGGGCCGCGCTCTATGGGGAATTCTGTGCCTGATGAATCCGTCAAGGAACCGGCCCGATCCGATGGCAGCGACCGGCGCACCTGGCTCCTGACCCAGATCGGCGGATATGCCGCCGCAGTCATTCTCCCTGGGGTTGGCGCATACGTCAGCATCCGGTCCCATGCTTTGCAGGCAACGCCGGTGGCGCTGAACTTTGCTGCAATGGCGGGAATCACCCTCCTTACCGGCCTGGGTCCCGGACTGGTAGCGCTGGTTTCCACCGCGCTGATCTTCAACTACTACATCATGTCGAACGGCGCCTGGTCGACCAGCCCGAAGAGTCTGCTGCGTACTGCGGCCATCCTCTGTATCGGATCTCTGATTGTCTGGCTCTGTGAACGGCAGCGGGTCATTCGCAACCGGCTTCGCGTCACTCTCTCATCGCTGCAGATGCGGACAGATTTTCTCGTGAAAGCGCAGCAGGCCAGCAACTCGGTCGCCTGGATGTTCAACACGCAGGATTCCCGCATCCACTGGGCAGAGGGTGGGGCGCAGGTATTCGGATCGCCGTTCGCGGAGATGTCAAGCGGCGGGCCGCCCCTCCTGCTGGTCATGGAAGAAGATCGCGACAGTGTGAAGAAGGCCTTCGAGCAGGCAATTCGCGGCGGAGAGGTCCTTGATGTCGAATTCCGCGTGCGCTGGCCCAATGGCGATATTCATTGGCTGGAAAGCCGGGGAACGCGCTCCGCCTCGCAAGCGCACATCTGGCGCGGCGTCACCGTCGACATTACCGATCGCAAGAACGCCGAGTTTGCCCTGGTTCGCTCGGAAAAGCTGGCCGCCATCGGACGTCTCTCCGCCACCATCGCCCATGAGATCAACAACCCTCTGGAGGCGGTCACCAATCTGCTGTATCTGGCCTCCGGTGATCCTCAACTCCAGCCGCAGACCAGGAGCTACCTGGAGGTTGCCAATCAGGAGCTGGGACGATTGGGTAACATCGCCCAGCGCACCCTCAACTTCGCTCGTTCCAAACCCGCCAATGGGCCCGCCAGCCTGGTCGAGATCGTCGAGAGCGTCGTCACCATGTTTCATCCCCGATGCAATCTGCGTGGCGGCGAGATTCGCCTCGCACAGAAACCGGATCTCCGGGTGCGCGTACCCGCCGACGACCTTCGGCAGATCTTCATCAACATCATCTCCAATGCCTGCGACGCACTCGTAGTCCCCAACGGACGCATCGAGATCGACATCGCGACAGAAGGAGAATCCGCCGTCATCTCGATCTGCGACAACGGAATCGGGATCCCGACCGACCACCTCAGCCGCATCTTCGAGCCGTTCTTTACGACCAAAGAGGACGTCGGTACCGGAATCGGTCTGTGGATCACCAAGGAGATGATCGAGAAGAGCGGGGGTCTCATCACGGTCCACAACGACAACCTACCGCCCGGCTTCCGCACCATGTTCCGCGTCGAATTTCCGGTCGCGTCTCCGATCGCGTCTCCGATCAGGAATCAGTAAGCGATCAGTAAGTCAGAACCTACAGCCGCCATCGCACAGCTCCGAGCCCTCCTTACTTATGTCTGATAACAGGTATTCTGTACGCTAAACCTCGAAGCTTAAAGGGCCCTGTTGCGTCAGGTGCTAATTGGCGCGAAAAGTTTGGGATTATTTGGCGTACGACCCCTCCCTTGCCAGAAGCCGAGACACGGTATCTGCGGCCGTCTTCTCGCCTTTGCGCAAGCATGCGCACGATCTCAGCCAGCTCCGCGATGGCATTGCATAAACGATCGTTTGCGCAACATCGTCATGCGCGAACGTGAACATGAAAAAAACCATGCGAACATCTGATAATATCAATATTCGTATTTTATT
>DASQRJ010000551.1:0-2678 GCA_035642955.1 Acidobacteriaceae bacterium | reverse complement strand
CGCACAACACGTATTCCTTTGCCCCCGCCTTCGTGCCCTGGCTGCGCAACAATCATGCCCGGTACGACGCGGTCATCATCAACGGTCTCTGGCAATACCACAGCTTCGGCGCATGGCGCGCTCTTCGCGGCACCGCGACGCCCTATTACGTCTATCCCCATGGGATGCTCGACCCCTGGTTCAAACGCAGTTCCCCGCTCAAACATGCAAAAAAATGGCTCTACTGGCCCTGGGCGGATTACCGGGTTCTGCGCGACGCGCGCGCCGTCCTGTTTACCTGCGAGGAAGAGAAGCTCCTCGCGCCGAAGTCCTTCGCGCTCTATCGCGCACACCCTGTAGTGACCGGCCTGGGCACAACATCGCCGCCGCCGGGCACGAACGCGACCGCCTTCCTCGACCTCCACCCTGAGCTTGAGGGCAAACGCATCCTGCTCTTCATGGGCCGCCTGCACCCCAAAAAAGGTTGCGACCTGTTGCTCGAGGCCTATGCCGTCACCCTGGCAAACGATCCAGCCTGGCGGCTCGTCTTTGCCGGGCCGGATCCCTTCCAGTGGCAAAAGAAGCTCGTCGCGCGCGCCGAGACGTTAGGCATCGCCGATCGGATCGCCTGGACCGGCATGCTGCGCGACTCCATGAAGTGGAGCGCGCTCGCCGCGGCGGAGGTCTTTGCCCTGCCCTCGCACCAGGAGAACTTCGGCATCGCCGTAGCGGAGTCGCTCGCTTGCGGCGTTCCCGTACTCATCTCGCGCGAGGTCAATATCTGGCGCGAGATCGAGGCCGCCAACGCCGGCTTCGTCGCTCCCGACACCCTCCTAGGGACCACCAGCCTGCTCAGCCGCTGGCAACAGCTCCCGGAAACAGAGCGTCGAGCCATGCGGCAGAACGCACGGCACTCCTTCCAGCAGCACTTCGATATCGAGCACAGCGCTGCGCGCCTGCTGCAATCCATTCAGGAGACCGCTACAGACAACACCCGATAAATGCAGACAGCAGCAGACATCGCACCATTGCTGCCGTTTTCTGCTTTCGTCTGCATTTGTCTGTGGTTGTCGCGTTATCGCGTGTCCACCTCGTTCCAAAGAAACGACAGAATATCCGTCTCGTCCTGAATCTGCTGCGTCACGGAGACGCCCGAACTGTGACCGCCCTTCAGGCTGTAGTGCAACAGAATGGGCCGGGCGCCGTCGGTTGCCGCCTGCACCTCCGCCGTCATCTTGCGCGCGTGCAGCGGATCGACGCGGGTATCGTTGTCTCCGGAGAAGAACATAATCGCCGGATACTTCGTTCCCTTCTTCACATTCTGGTACGGCGAATACGCACGCAGATACGGGTAGTCCTTCGCGTTGTCCGCCGATCCATACTCCGTCGTCCACAACCGGCCGAATTCAAAGTTCTGATAGCGCAGCATATCCAGCAGCGGATATCCGCACACAATGGCGCCGTAAAGCTCCGGATGCTGCGTCATCGCCGCTCCCATCAGCAAACCGCCATTCGAGCGCCCCCAGATCGCCAGATTCGTCGCGTCGGTGTACTTCTCAGCAATCAGGTAGCGTGTTGCGGCAAAGAAATCGTCGAAGACGTTCTGCTTCTTCTCGAACATGCCTGCCTTGTGCCACTCCTCGCCATACTCCCCGCCGCCGCGCAGGTTGGGCACGGCAAACCATCCGCCCTGCTCCAGCCACCACGCATACATCGGGTTCCAACCCGGCGTCATGCTAATGAGGAAGCCGCCGTAACCGGTCATCAGCAAAGGCGTCTTGCCATTTTGCGGCAATCCCTTTTTGCCCGCGATGAACATCGGCACGCGCGTGCCATCCTTGGAATGGAAGAAGACCTGTCGCACCTGGTACCGCTCCGGGTCGAACGGCACCTTCGGTCGCGCAAAGACAGTGGTTGCTCCCGTGTCCGCTTCATAGCGATAGATCGTCGGCGGCACGTTGAACGAATTGAAGCTGTAGAAGCCCTCCTTTGCTAGCGGCCGCCCGTACGGCACCGTTGCACTGCCGATCTGCGGCAGTTTCACCGTGCCTTCCGGCTGGCCACCGGTCGAATAGATGGAGATCTCGTTCTTCACATCCACCAGCCGCTCGACAAACAGCTTCCCACCCAGCACGCTTGCGGCTTCGATGACATCGTCCGTCTCCGGCACGATCGTCTGCCACTGTTGCGGTGGCATATTCAAGTCGGCGCGCAGGATCTCGCCCTTGGGCGCACCCAGGTCGGTCTTCACCAGAAACTGATCGGTGCCGGTATCGATCAGGCTGAAGCGGTTGTCGATGCCGTAGACCAGGGGAATGAAGGTCGAGTCCGGCGCGCGCAGGTCTTTGAGAAGAATGTCTTCGCGCTTCGCGGGTACACCGCGACTGATGCTGACGATCAGCCAGTGCCCGTTATCCGACGTGCTCACCCCGATCAGGTCCAGTTCTCCCAGCGGCTCGCCCTTGTACTCCTTGCCGAAGATCATCTTGTCCGCGGACTGATCCGTGCCGAAGGCATGCCAGTACACCAGCGTGCCCGAGTGATGAAACACCGCGTAGTACAAGCCCGTCTTGTCCGGCGAAATCTGCACGCCGAAGTAGCGCTGGCTGGAGAGCCGGTCGGGCAGCTCCTTGCGTGTCGCCACATCGATCAGGTGCACCTCCTCCTCGTCCGCGCCGCCCTGCCGAATGCCATACGCC
>DASQRJ010000550.1:0-2340 GCA_035642955.1 Acidobacteriaceae bacterium | reverse complement strand
ATCCGCTTCTTCGAGGGGCTTGCCAATGACCTGCGCCACATGCTGGCCGGCCTGGGTCTCGCGAGCCTGGGCGACGCCGTAGGCCGCACAGATCTGCTGGAGCAAACTCGCCGTATCGGTGCGCTGGACCTTACCCGCATGCTGGCCGCGCCGGTGGACGGGGTGCGTGCATGGGCCGGGCAGCGCAATCTGCGTCCGCAGACGGATACGCCGGTCGACGATGAATGGCTGGAACCGGTGCTCGCCGCTGCGCGTGAAGGCAAGCCCTTCGCGATCAGCAGCAAGATCGCAAACAGTGACCGCGCGGTGGGTGCGCGCCTGGCTGGCGAGTTGGCGCTGCAGCGCCTGCAGCACAGCGAGCCGGTTTCACCCATCGAGCTCGACCTCGAGGGCGTGGCCGGCCAGTCCTTCGGCGCGTTCGCAATTCCGGGCATGCGCATCGTCTTCGAAGGGCTCGCGAACGACTTTGTCGGCAAGGGTCTGAGTGGCGGCGAAATCAATCTCCGCGCCGAAGGCGACGCCGCCCGTGAAAGCTCGCATCACGTTTTGTTGGGCAATGTTGCGCTCTACGGAGCAACGGCAGGCCGCCTGCTGGCTGCCGGACGTGCCGGAGAGCGCTTCGCCGTGCGCAACTCCGGCGCCACCGCGATTGTGGAAGGTGTAGGCGACCACGGCTGCGAGTACATGACCGGGGGTGCGGTGCTGGTGCTCGGACGTGCCGGCCAGAACTTCGGCGCCGGCATGACGGGCGGCATTGCGTGGGTGGCCGATGAGGATGGCAGCTTTGTCAGCGAGCAGCGCTACCACCCTGACTTTCTCAGCGCGTCTTCGCTCGCCGACGATCCGGAGTCGGCCGCGCAGGTATACGAGCTGCTCACCCTCCACGCTGCCAGCGCGCACAGTCAGCGTGCCGAAGTCCTGCTTATGGACTGGGAGGCAACGCAACGCATGCTGGTCAAGCTGTCGCCTCGCCCGCAAGGCTGACCGGCAGAGCGGATCCGTTCAATGGGCGAATGCCGCGGCCGGCCGTAACGTCTGGATGGCTGCGGCCAGCTCCTCGGAGAGCCGCGACTTGAGCGCATCCCCGAGCGGCTGCTTCGATTCGGTGAGGTAGAAGACATCCACCGCGAGCTCGCCTTCGGTGTCGATCAGAGCGACGCGGATATCGCACCCCAGCGTCGCGATCACAGACGCAATCGCGCGCAACAGGCCCGGACCATCCTGTGCCACCACCTGCATCACCGTGCTTGCGCTCGAAGCCGTGTCATCGAAGGAGATGCGGGTCTCCACCCGCATCTTCACCGGCGCCGTGTGCAGGTGCCGCCGCGCGCGCATCAGCCCGTCTACGGAGGTTCGTTTCGTCACCGCGTCCATCACCTTCTGGGTGAAGCGGCCGAACTCCGATGGGTTCAACTCCAGCGTGCCGAAGGAATCGGCAAAGAGGAAGCTGTCCACCACGATGCCGGCGTCGTTGGCGAAGGCCTCCGCCTTCACGATATTCATGCCCAGTGCGGAGAGCGTTCCCGCGATGTCGGCGAAGAGCATAGGGCGATCTTTCGCAATCAGCACCAGCTCGAATAAGTGCCGCGTCTTGCGCAGGGAAAGCTGTGCCGGGTGATGTTCCAGATAGGCGGACATCTCCAGATGCGTGCGAATCTGCTCCGGCAGCCGTGTCTGCACGTAACGCTGCGGCAGACCTTCGAGAAAACGCTCTAGCTGCTCCTTGCGCTCCGGCACCAGCGCCGTGATGCGCCGCAGCAATGCCGGATCCAACGAGGCATGGTAGCGCTCCTCGTCCACGTTGCGGTCCAGCCAGTTCGAGGTCGCGATGAAAAGCTGCCACAGGTTCTCCGCCTTCCACGGCGTCAATGCCTCCGGATTTACCGCTCGCACGTCGGCGTAGGTCATCAGGCAGAGCATGCGCAGCCGCATGGGTGTCGCCACCTTTTCCGCCAGCACACGCAGCGTCTCCGGATCGAAGATGTCGCGGCGCAAAGCAGCGGACATGGCGAGGTGGTCGCGCACCAGTGCAAGCACGATCTCGCGCTCCTCGGCCTCGAGTTCCAGCCGGTCGAGCACCGCTTGGGCCAGTTCCACGCTCTGTGTCGTGTGATCGCCGCTGCGGCTGGCTTTGCCGGTGTCGTGCAGCAACAGCGCCAGCAGCAGCAGATCCAGCCGGTCGATCTCGTTCAGCAGGCCGGCAAAGCGCCGCTCCCAGTCCTGCGCGGCATCGCGCAGCGCGTGCACATTTTCGATGGTCAGGAAGGTGTGCTCATCCACGGTGTAGCGATGATAGGAATCGCGAATCACCAGCGCATCGATGCCATGAAACTCCGGCAC
>DASQRJ010000549.1:0-8875 GCA_035642955.1 Acidobacteriaceae bacterium | reverse complement strand
TTTGGAAATATCTCCTGAGGTCAGGGATGCGGATTGGGTTGCGAACTGTCTGGCTGCGCAGACGGTGGGGGGCCGGGAGTGTTCCACTCGTCTTCGATCTCGGGGGAGCGCTGGCTTTCGTTTCCGGAGACGTCGATGGCGCTGACCGAATAGGCATAGCGCTGGCCGGGAACGGCGGTGGTGTCGCTCCATTCCGCAGTGGTGACCGGCTTGCCGGCGGGGGAGATGCGCTCAGGCGTCTGGTCGGTGCCGGCAGCGCGGCGATAGACGATGTAGCCGGCGAGGCCGGAATCGACGTCGGGGGTCCAGTCGAGGTCGATGGCCTTGGACGCGGTGTCCGCCGCGGAGACGAGGCCAATGGGAACCGGCGGCGGGAAGACATCGCGGTAGGAGGTTTCCGTCGGCGCACTGGGCAGGCTGGCCATTTCGACGGTGTGACCGGCGAGTATGAACTGATGCACGCGTTGCGCGACGTAGCGGTAGCTGTCGCCGGTGTGGGCGGTGATGTCCAACGCGGAGGGATGAACTTCCCCCAGGTTCTCCGGCACGCGGAAGACCTGCTCGGCCGGCTCCACGGCAGTTTTGTGACCGGTGAGGGGGTTGTTGCCGGAGTTTTCCCGCGTTGCCGGCTGCGATGCCGGGCCGCCGGTGCGGGTGCGATCGAAGCGGATCCAGCCCATGGCGCCACCGGAAAAATTCAAGCCCTGCCAGGAGAGGACGATTCCCTTTCGTCTGGGCACGGCAGAGAAGCCGGTGACCGGCACCGGCGCCACGCCCGCAATGGCGTAGGCGGGGGCGGATGCCTGGTCGGATTTTCCGGCACGGTTCAGGATGGAGAGCTTGTAGGTGAGGAGGCGCGCCGGTCCCTGCGTGAGTGCATCGGGCAGGCTGTCGTCGATCGCGGCGGTCTTCTGCTGCGCCGCGATTGCGAGCGTGCCGGCAGGCTGGCACGGGTCTGCGTCCACGCTGCGGCAGAGTTTTGCAGTCATGGGTCCGCGGACGGGCAGCTTGTCGGTGGTCTTTTGCGGAACGGAAAAGGTCAGATGAACGGTGTCCCCGACACGCCGGGCGGCCAGGTCGCTCACCGGCACCGGCAGGTTTAGAGTGGGGGGCAATGGCGCCGCGGGCGCGCCGCAGCCGATTCCCAGGCTCGCCCCCAAACCGCCCACAAGAAGCACCGCCGACAGGGCAACCCAACTGCGACATTTTCCGCTGCAATCGCCCCGCGTCATTGGGCTCCAGCGTAAAGCATTTTCCGTGATGCCGTAAAAGAGCCGAGGTCATCCCAGCTTCTGTTAGCCGCTCTGCATTGCTACAAACCGCTCCGCACCTGCTGAAAAAGGCTCCCGAGAACGGGGCGTCACCTATATCGGTTGCGCCTGCCGCTCAGACCATCTCGCTGATGGTCTGTTCGAGGCGCTCGTGAGTGAAGAGGAAACCGGCGGCACGCAGCCGCTCGGGCACGGCGCGAGCGCTGGCGAGCACGGTCTCCTGTGCCATCTCGCCGAGTGCCGCGCGCAGCACCAGCGACGGAACGTAGAAGAAGGTGGGCCGGTGCAGGATGTGGCCAAGGATACGGGTGAACTCGGCATTGGTCACGGGGTGAGGCGAGGTGGTGTTGAAGGCGCCGCTCAACTGCGGGCGCTGGATGGCGAACTCGATGGCCGCGACGGCATCCTCTCGCGAGAGCCAGCTCATCCACTGGCGTCCATTGCCCAGGCGCCCCCCCAGGCCCAGGCGGAAGAGACGTAAAAGCGGCGGCAATGCCCCGCCGCGCGCCGTGAGAACCACGCCAAAGCGCAGCTGCACAACCCGAGGTGCGAGCGTCGAGGTAGCAGCCTCCCAGGCCACGCAGGTCTCCGCGAGAAAGCCGGTACCGGGGTGGGAGGCCTCGGTGAGCAATTCGTTGCCGCGGTCGCCATAGTAGCCGGTACCCGAGGCGGCAACGACCACCGCGGGCGGCGCCGTGAGGGCGGTAAAGATGCGTCCCAGGGCACGCGCGGAGTCCACGCGGCTGCTGAAAATGAGGCGCTTGTAGGACGGCGTCCAGCGATGGGCGCCCAGATTGGCTCCCGACAGATGCACCGCCGCGTAACAGCCTTCCAGCGGCGAGGGATCCAGAACGGACTGGGGACGCTCCGGATGCCATTCCACCTCGACGATGTTTGGATCGGGGAGCGGGCGTGGCGTCCGCCGGACGAGGAGGATGACCTGATCTCCAGCGTGGACCAGGCTCTGGGCCAGTGCCCTGCCCAGCAGGCCGGTTCCGCCGCACAGTAAAAGCTTCCGGGTCATCCAAGCCGCCGCAAGCCGTCGAACGGCAGTGGGGGGGTCGTCAAGTTCATTCGATGCACGGGAGGGGGTGCGCCGGTGCAAAATGCCGCGTCCATTTGGATCATTTCGTGCATTTGGGCTCTCTTCATGACGCGCGCGCCGCATCTCTATTGCTGTAGCCCGATAGCGCCAGGGGAAGGGACGCCATGCCAGGAGACGCGCACCGATGCAATCTGTAACGATACAACGCAAAGAAGAGGCCGCAAAGCAATCCAAGCCGGAGGCCAGAACGCCGATCCTCCCCATCAGCACCGCGCAGGTAAATGGCGCCACCGCAGAGGCCTTCATCGAGGAGAAGCATATCGGCGAGCGCATCAAGCGGCTGCGCCTGAAGAAGTCGATGGGGCTGGTGGAGCTGGGCAAACATACGGGGCTGTCAGCCAGCTTCCTTTCCCAACTGGAGACGGGCCGCGTGGTGCCGACGCTGCGCAACCTGGCGCGTATCGCCATGGTCTTCAGCAAGGATCTCTCTTTCTTCTTCGAATCCGAGCCGGTGTCGCTGTTCCGCGTGCACCGCAAGCACGAGCGCGTACGGTTGCCACAGACCGGGGTGGACGATCCGACTTACTTCTTCGAAAGCATCGGCTACATGGTGCCGGATCGCCAACTGGACCCGTACTACGCGGAATTTCTTCCGGTAACGAAGATGCAGGAGATCCGCCCGCATGTGCATCCCGGCTTCGAGTTCCTGTATGTGCTGGAGGGTGCGCTGGAGGTACGGCATGGCGATGCCAAGCAGGTTCTCCATACCGGAGATGGGGTGTACTTCGACGCGAGCACGCCGCACAGCTACCGCTGCGAAGGCAAGATGGCAGCCAAGGCCATCATCGTGACCATGCATCCGGCATCGGCGGCGCAGCCTGCCTACAATCTGCGGCCGCTGGGCGCGGCCATGGGTATGCGCAGTGGAGTGAAGCCGCATGCGCTCCGGCCGCCCGATCCTCAGGTTCGAACGATGGCCGGCGCTGCGCCGATGCAGGAGAAGCTCTGAGACGCGCCCGGTCTTGGCGCGCGGCGCGAAGTGCAGCGATGTTCTGTCCGGCGCCTGCAGCGCACATGCGTACCTGCACACTAACGGGCTAACGAGGAAAGAAAAGGTCTTCGACTTCCAGCCAGTTGTTCACGCGCAGCTTTGCCGGAACCTTGGCGTTGTGGGCGGCGGTAAAGAGCACCCCTTGACCGGCGAAGCGTTCGAAGTGGCGCGGCATGTCGTCGATGAGGTAGTCGGCGTGGAGGATGCTCTTGTCTCCGCAAAAGACGAAGTGGGTGGGCGAGAGGAAGGGAAAATGGCGCCGCAACCAGCGGTACTTTGGCCCGAACGATTTGGGAAACTCCATGGCCGCGGTCGCGATGAAGATTTCATAGCGCCGGGAGAGCCGCTCGACGACGCGCTGGCTATCGGACATGACCTTGAGATTTTCGAAGAAGTCGTCTTCCTGCAGATAGGCGGAGAGCCGGTCCCGGCGGCTGGGGGGAAGCACATTCACCATCCAGTTGCCCCACATATCCTGGACGGTGAGTCTTTCGTTGAACTCGGCGTTGTAACGGCGGATGAGCTCGCCCAGAGCGTCGGCAAGCACCTCGTCCATGTCGACAGCAATCCGGCTGAGTCCCACTTTACGTTTGTTCTAGCTGGTGTGCGCGCAGGTGTCCAGAAAAATGTGGACACCTGGGATTCCTCATGCTCTGAGACTCCAGGCTGATCCAGTGATTCCTCCGGATAGGTCTGCGTGCGCAGGATCGTCGGGCCGCCCCTCGCAGGGTTTCCACTTCGATCTCGAGCCGGCCGTCATTGTACGGTCGGGCTGTCACTGGCAAATGCACTCTGTGAGAACGCAAAAAAGAGAACGGCACGGATGCCGTTCTCTTTTCGGGCGCCAAGACCGTTAGAAGGAGACGCGAGCGTAAAGCTGCAGACCTCTGCCTCCTACCGTCGTTGAACTGATTTGAGCGCTTTCGCCATTGCCGATTGCATTGTTACCGGGCTGGCCGAAGCTGGGATGGTTGAGAACGTTGACGGCATCGCAGCGGATTGCAAGATTGACCCCGCGCTCAGGATACACGGCGAAGGTCTTTCCCAGGCTCGCGTTCACCTCGCTTAGGCCAGGTCCAACTACAACGTTCCTGCGGAAGTTTCCGTAGGTGTATGGAGCCGGAACGGCAAAAGCGTCGAGATTGTAGTACTCGTTGAGGCGCGATTTTACGCCGCCCGGCAGCTTGTAGTTGCCGACAAGGTTTGCAAACTGCGTGTATCCCCCGGACTGGTTGTTGGAGGAGTTGTTGTTGCCGGTGGTGATCCCGATAGGGTTGCCGCTCTGGACTATGAATGTGGAAGAAACTTGCCAACCGCCGACCACTTCGTCCAGAAGCCGACTATTGTTCAGGAACGCGCGTTGCTCGCCGAAGGGCAACCGATAGATCGCCTGCCCTTTGAACGCATTCCGGATGTCGAAGTTGGAGTTGCTGTAGTTGGCGTTGGTATCAAGCGCATTCTGGTAATTCTGGTAACCGCCGCGGGATCCGAATCCCGAGGAATCCTGGTCGTCGAGGAATTTCGACCAGACATAGTTGACGTTGAATTCAATCCCGTGACTCGCCCGCTTGCTTGCCTGGACTTGCAGCGAGTTGTAGTTGGAGATGCCGTTGTTAAAGCTGCCAGCGATGTTATTGAACAGCGGATATGGCCTGCTATTCAGATCGTTTGGGCCGAGCAATGCCTCCGGCACCTGGTTGATGTCGACGCCTGAGGTATTCAGGTTCTTGCTGTGGTTTCCAACAAAGGCGACCTCGGCGACAAAGTCCGCGCCGAACTGTCGTTGCACGGCCACGTTGTACTGGTAGCTGGTGAGAGGCGGCGTGTGATAGGCGTTGTAGCCAACGCTCTGGCCGTTGAAGGCATCTGGAGTCGTCGGAGCCGTGAGGTAGTTTGCGTTGACGCTGGTGGGGTTGTAGATTCCGCTGGCACACGAAGGAATTCTGGGATCGGCCGGGGTGTTGCCATCGGAAGAGAGTCTGGTCACCGGACAAATTCCGTTGGACGTGTCGCCATAGTTGGCGCTGCTTCCAAAGGCGCTGCCGATGCCGGACCCATAGGTATCGATGCTGAAGGTGGAGGTGTAGAAGCCGAAGCCGCCGCGAATGACCGTATTGTTCTTCGGCTGATAACTGAAGCCGACGCGGGGCAGAACGATGTTGTGCAGCGGGGCCTGGAGAGAGTGCCGACCGTTCACGGGATTGAAGCCATAGTAGATGGCGCCGAGGCTGCCATTGGCGGGATTCACAACTTGTGGATCGAAGGTCGCAATGTTGCCCTTCACTTCAGACCAGCCGGATAACCCCTCCCAACGCAAGCCAAGATTCACTGTCAGGTTCGTCCGCAGCTTCCAGTCGTCCTGAACGAACAGCTGAGGATTCTTCAATCTGCCCCCATATTCGGGCTGAACATTTGCCTGATAGTTATTCGTCTCGCCCAATAGAAAGTCGGCGTAGGCGACACCGTTGCGGGAGGTCGTATTGCCGCCACCCTCCGCGGTATAGGTTCCCGTATAACCAACGCTCCCGGCATTGATGTATCCGTAGGGCGTGGAATCGACACGGTTGATGAGGTACTCTCCGCCGAAGTGCAGGACATGCCGCCCGCGGGTCAGCGTGAACACATCGGAAGGATCGAAGACGAACTCCTTGTAATTGAACGGCAGTGTGTTTCCCGACGACGAAAGGCCAAAGTAATTGTTGATATTTACGTTGGGGAAGAGATTGGCTCTGGCAAACTGCAGGCCCACAGTCGCGGGATAATTTTGGTTGAGCGTCGCCGGGACAAAGAAGTTCAATTGATCGGTAAAGCCGAAACGTGCTTCATTGATAAGTGTCGGGCTGATCGTCCAAACGTGGGAGACCTGCGCATTGTCACGGCTGACATCCTGGCTTTCGCAGCCGATCGGGCAGATACCGATTCCCTGGTTAAATCCCGGATTATCACTCGATGTCTCCGAGACAGTAAGCCGCTGCGTGCCGGTGATGTCGTAATCGAGACGACCAAAATACTTGTTGAAGGGATTGGTGTTGGGAATGTTGGTAAATAGGTTATTTGTCTGGACGCCGGAAGCATTCACCTGGGATGCATTGTTCGGCGCGGGGAAGTAAGACTGGATGCGCTTCGCGACAGGATCAATCAGGGCCGCCGGAATTTTATTGCCCTGCCCATATTCATCCGCAAAAGAAGTGCGGATGACGCAAGGACACTGTGTCGGAGTTGACGATCCGTTGTAAACGTGGCTTCCGGTCTGCTGAATGGTCTGGGTGAACGGGTCATAGATGGTTGGGAACCCGGGCCCGGAGAAGTCGCCGTTCAGCACCGCCTGCGTCGGCACAGTGCTGAACGTTGTACCGCCAGTTCTACTGATGGTTTTGTCAAAATCAAAAAAGAAGAAAAGCTTGTTTTTTAAGATGGGACCGCCGACCGAGAAGCCGAAATTGTTGTAGCGGAGCAGCGGAATTGAGGCGTTGGTTGCCCCAAACTCGTAGGGGGACGCATTCAGCGCGTCGTTCTGAAAGTATTCGTAGGCAGCACCATGAAACTGGTTGGTGCCTCCCTTCGTGATCTGGTTATAGACAATACCGCCGATGCCATACTGCGCCGAGAAGGCGGAGCTGCTTACCTTTACCTCCGAGACCGTCTCGAGAACGGCTACGTCAGAGTTCTGGCTCTGCGGCAAGGTGGTGGTGGCGCCGTCTGCCAGGATGCTTGCATAGGGAAGGTTTCCGTTGACGGATGCCACTTGTCCGGGATTGGGGGCGTTGTTCGCATTCTCCGGCGCCCCGGCCGCACCCGGAAGAAATACGACGAAATTCTCCCAGTCCGCTCCGGTTTGCGGCAATTCGCTGATGGTCGATCCCTTCAGCGTATCTTCCTGCGCCCCCGATTCCGTCGAAAGCAGTGGAATGTCGGTGGTCACGACAATGTTCTGAGCGGTAACTCCGACTTTCAGCCCGGCATCGACGGTCACTGTAGACACATCCAGCGAAATCGGCCCGCGAGTCAGGGTTCCGAAGCCACCTTTGCTGAAGGTGAGCACATAGTGGTCCGGCGTGATCGAGCCGGTGTCGTAAAACCCGGCGCTATTGGTGGTGTAGGTCTTGATGACGTTTTTATCGACGTCTTTGACCTCCACGGCGGTGTCCGGTATCGCCGCGCCGCTTGAATCCGTAACAATGCCACGGATGTCTCCGGAGTTTGTGTTTTGCGCGAATGCGCCGCATGTTGCAAGAACAAGTGCACTGCAGATAGCGGCGGCTCTTAACCGTCTGATGGCGATGCTCATTCTAGGCCCTCCAAAATTGTTTACTTGCCTTTTCTCGACGAGTGGCTCTCATTCTTCCGGGGCTCCACGTTGCCTCCTGGGAGAATCACTCTGATTGCACCGGACGGTGGCTTGCTCGCACCCGGCGCTTTTCTGGTCTGCATCGGCCTGCCGCCTTGCGTTAGAGCTTCGCGGCAAGCCAGTGACGAAAGGGAAGGACCGCAGATTCGTCTCGACTCTTTCCGATTCACCGGGTATCCCTGCCGGGAAAGCCCGGCGCTCCGTTCCCGCGTGACAAATCCCAAGACAATGGTTAGTCTTGCGGGTTTAGTAGATGAGGATTCCCAGTGACCGTTGTGGATCAGAACACGCCGAGAACAGCATTGTCAATGCGTGGTCTTCGCTGCGCATACTAAGACAATCCTTTGTCTTTAAACACACGGCAGATTCGCGGGGAAAGCCGGGAAGCCTCGTGGATCTAACGCGCGGCTGCGGGCTTGGCTTCCTTGCTGACTGCGTGGGCCTCATCGAGGGGCGGCGCGGCGTTACTGGCAATGCGGAAGTGATCCGATGTCGAGAGCAATGCGCGTCATGCCGTGTGCGCATTGGGTATGCCGCTGGCGCCCCCGCTGCGGCCAGTCTCGATCTGCGGCTCGCGGCGATTGTCCACGTAGAGAATGCGCCCGCAGCTTTCGCACTTCTGGGTCTGGCCGTCGCGAAGCTGATTCCACAACTGGGGGCGAATGCCCATCTGGCAGCCGGTGCAGCGCTGGTCGCGCGCGCGGGCCAGCGCGGTGCCGCGCGCCCCGGCGATGCGGTCATACTCCGCAAGCCGATCTTCCTCGATCTGGGGACGCAGTGCAGCGCGTTCCTCCTGCCACTTTTTGAGGCCAGCCTGCTCGAGCAGCGTGCTGCGCCCAGCGGCTGCCTTTTCGCTTTCGAGATACGCAGCGTGGCTGGCGTGCTGCTGACGGGCTGCAAGCAATTCGGCGTCGATGATGTCAGAGCGTTCCATGCTTTCGAGCTCGCCATCTTCAATGCGGCGAATCTCCTGCTCGGCAAAGGCGATCTGATGCTCGAGCGCGGTGGCCTGCGCCTGATTCTGCACGATGTTGAGCTGCTGGCGGGATTTGGCGATCTTTGCCTGATGATCTTTCAGGTCGCTCTCATCGCGCCGGCGGCGCGCTTCCTCCTCACGCTGACGCTGCTCGAGCTCGCTGATGGTCTTCGCATGCGCGGTG
>DASQRJ010000548.1:0-2548 GCA_035642955.1 Acidobacteriaceae bacterium | reverse complement strand
AGTGCATGCATGCGGCGTTCTACCTGCACGTCCAAGGTGCCGATTTGCGGCGGCAACAGCCCATGCAGATCGAATAGATCGCGTTCGTGATCAGGAAACGCGGTTCCCTTGTTGAGGCGTGGATTATTGATCAGGTCGAGTCCGGATAGAGAGACCTCGATGGCCGTTTGAGCGGCTGTGGATGGCAATGGCGCGTTCATTGGCTGTACCTCCTGAACCCTTCATTGGCGCATCGGCGCAGAAGGTGGATCCTCGCTACGTCGATCACTGCAGTCCCGCGTCCACTCAGGACTGCACGAATCATGTAGAGGCCTTCACGTTGGATCGCTCGTACGGAAATCCACCGTACTACATGTTCGCAGTTCAGGCGGCAGCGGCACCGACCGAATCGTTCGTGACCCACCGGATGGCCAAAAGCGTCCGGTCGGCTACGTCGATCCATTAGAGAAGGGATCGTTCGCGTCGCTACTGCATCTTGTGCGATGGAGGGATCTGGTGCGCCCGGAGAGATTCGAACTCCCGGCCTATTGCTCCGGAGGCAATCGCTCTATCCAGCTGAGCTACGGGCGCACTTTTGCGATTCTACATCAGCGGTTGGATGGCGCTGTCTCATCGCGAGAAGACGGCGCCGTGCGGGGTTGCGGAGCCGGTCCAGCCCTGGGGCCAGGTGCGGTTATCGAAGTTGAAGCCGGGCTGGCCGTCTTTATCGCGGAAGGTGTCATCGATGGTGAGCTTGCCGGTGGCCTGATCCAGCCGCACGAGATAGAGGCGATGGGTGCTATAGGGGCCCGGCGTGACGACGATGCGGCTGGTGGCGGCATCCCAGCCGGTCCAATGGGCCAGATAGTTGCCCGGGAAGGAGATGCGCGAAACCTCAACCGGCTTGTCCGGGTTGGAGATATCCAGCGCGATGATGCCATGGATGGAGGGGTTGCCCTCGATAAGGTAGTTGCCGACGATTGTCGGGACGCCGCAGGCTCCGCCGGGAAAGCGATAGACGAGGGAGGCTTTCGGGTTATCCGTAGCAATGCCGGTGACGTGTTCGAGACCGCAGGAGAAGGTCTGGACGAAGACCGAGCCATCCGGAGCGCGGCGCGGCTCTTCGGGATCGGTGTGGCCGGTGAGTTCGGGGCTGGGTTCGAAAAATGCGGTCTTGAGCAGTTCGAGATCGGAGAGTCGCCAGATTTGGTAGGTGGTGCCCGAAGGTTCGAACTCGCTCATTGCCGAGTTGGTGGAGAGGGCGCGATCGATCTCCGGCAGCAGGACGACGCTGTAAGGGCAATAGAAGACGCCGGGATGCGCGGGGTCGGCGGCGCTGGCGCTGCGAATCAGTTTTCCCTGCTGGTCTAACTCGACCAGACCGCCGCCATCGTGGCCGTGCTGGAAGGTAGCGAGAACGTTCTGGTTTGGCAGGCGCAGGTAGGAGTGCGGGTGCATGTAGCCGTCCACGTCAGTGAAAGAGCCGGCGATGCGGGGATGCAGCGGGTCGCGCAGATCGAAGAGAAAGGTGCGGCCGGCGTTGTGATCGTTGGCAAAGAGGATGCCGCCCACGGGCATGACGTATTCGGTATGGTGCACGAGCTTGGTCTGCTGGTCGGTGTTGAGAGTCGTAAGCAGTTCGCCGTAGTGCGGAGATGTTGGCGATGCATCGATGACGGCGAGAAAGTCCGTCTGCTGCCCGTCGGCGGCGCCGGCCCACACGAAGAGGTAGTGCGCGTGAGGATTCGCGGGTTGATCCGCAGGCGCCGCGGCGAGTGATGGAAGAGAGAAGCAGCCTAGGAAAAGCAGAGCAAGAGTGAGGCGGAGCATACGTTTCCATCCCGGCGCGGGGGAAGCGCTGCGTTGAATTGTTTTCTGAGTCTGCAGCGAATTATAGACGGTGAGAAACGAGATTAACGCGCGGCGTCGCGTTTGCGCTCTAGTTCGCTCATGGTGGATTGGATGAGCTGCTTGGCGCCGTTGATCTGATCGAGGACGGTTTGCAGATCGAGCGCCGGCTTGGTGGGGTTGCGGCTGGAGACGCAGTAGACGCCGTGCTGGCCGATAAGGATGAGGGCATCGGTGAGCATGTCGAGCGAGACGGCGAGACGGCCGCGTTCGGTGCCGAGCATGAACTCGTGCTTTTCTAACGATTCCCGGTGCTCGGCCAAGGCCGAGGCACCACTATATTGCCCAAAACCGCTTCGCAGCTCCGGGCTGTCATCTTTGCGGTCGGCCACTACCACTCCTTCGCAGCAGTATCGACGGTGAGCGGCTCGGGTGTGGGCCGCCCTTTCCAGCGCAGCACGGGCCTGCGAGCGGCAGCGGTCTCATCCATGCGCTTGACGCGGGTGGCATGCGGCGCCTGCAGAACGAGCAGCGGATTCTCTTCCACCTCGCGCGCAATCTGCTGCATGGCGTCGATGAAGAGATCGAGCTCCTCCTTCGATTCGCTCTCGGTGGGCTCGATCATCAGAGCGCCGGGGACGATGAGCGGAAAGGAAACGGTGTAAGGGTGGAAGCCGTAGTCGATGAGACGCTTGGCGATGTCGCCGGTCTTGACGCCGCG
>DASQRJ010000547.1:0-11240 GCA_035642955.1 Acidobacteriaceae bacterium | reverse complement strand
GAAGTCAGAATGGCGGGCCGCCGTTCCAACTGGATAACTCCACCAGCCCCGCGGGCGTCGTCTATTCCGGTGATAGCGTCGTGAATTACACGAGCACACCCGGTGGACAGTCGATTGCGACCAATCTGCCCGGTCAACAGGTATTTACTGCTACAGGCGGCGACCTTCTAGGCACGCTGAATGCCCTCATTCAAGGTTTCTCGACCGGTGACACGGCAACAACCAGCGCCTTAACCTCGCAATTGAGCACGGCGCTTTCACAGGTCAGCACCCAGCGCGCATCGCTCGATGGTTCGATCAATCGCTTGCAGTCGGCCTCCGCTTATGCATCGCAGGAGCGGACACAACTGGTGGCGAATCAGACCAATTTGTTGCAGGCCGACTTGCCCACGGTAGCGACGCAACTGTCGTCGAGTGAGACGCAGCAGTCGGCCCTCGAGTCCGTGATTGTGACGATCGAGCAGCAGGGAACGCTCTTCGATCGCCTGTAAGCGTGCTACACCTTGGGGACCTTTTATACTGATGCCGGAGTCTGGCAATGCGAAGTGCGATGCGGTTCCTTTGGAATGCCACGCGTGGACACCGCCTGCGGCCATGGCGCAGTGACTATCTGCGTTGGCGGATCGAGACCTATTCGGGACGTGATGCCCACACGATCGACGCCAGCGAGTTTTTCCGGTTCGTATGGCAGGAAAAGGGAAATTTAATCCGCTTCCTGGACTGGACCGGCAAACTCGACGAAGGAAAGTAGATTCCGTGGCTGCTTGATCCTCATGCCAGTCGGCAATCCGCCAATTGAGCGAAACCCACAGGCGCCCGATTTCCGAGTCGGAGCATGATGCTTTTGCATCTATCTAGCAAAAAGATCCGAGCTCTGTCGCGCCTGTCTGCCGTATTCTTGCGCCAGAGCGAGTCCCATCCGGCAGGAGCAAAAGAAAGACATGGCGGCGGCGGCAGCGGCAGTTCCCATGACGGCGTGGAAGCCGAAGACGAATCCGTGGATCATTGCCGCAACCGTTGCGATGGCCGCCTTCATGGAGGTGCTGGACACCTCCATCGCCAACGTCGCGCTGCCGTATATCGCCGGTGGTTTGGGTGCAAGCCGCGACGAGAGCACGTGGGTGCTGACGACGTATCTGGTGGCGAATGCAGTCGTGTTGCCCATGGGCGGATGGGCATCCAGTGTGATCGGTCGCAAGAACTTCTTCATGCTCTGCATCGTGATCTTCACCGCTGCCTCCTTCCTGTGCGGGCTTGCACCATCCCTTGGGTTGCTGTTGCTCTTCCGTGTGATCCAGGGTGCTGGAGGTGGTGGACTCCAACCGATGGCGCAGGCCATCATGGCGGACTCGTTCGAGCCCAGTAAGCGCGGGCTGGCCTTCTCGCTCTACGGCGTCGTTGCCGTGTTGGCGCCGTCAATCGGCCCGACGGTCGGCGGCTGGCTCACGGACAACTACAGTTGGCACTGGATTTTCTACATCAACATCCCGATTGGCATTGCTGCCTTGTTCCTGGTGCAGATGCTGGTAGAAGATCCTCCGTATCTGAAGCCCGACCGCAAGAACTTCTGGCGAATCGACTACATCGGCGTCATCTTGCTGGTGATCTCGATGGGTGCGCTCGAAATATTTCTGGATAAAGGAGAGGAGTGGGACTGGTTTGGGTCACCGTGGATTCGGTTCTATGCGATCACGTTTGCGATCTCGACGATATTTTTGATCTGGTGGGAGCTCTCGGGTGCGAAAGAGCCGATCATTCACTTGCGGCTCTATAAATACCGAAATTTCGCCGTGTGTTCCTTCCTGATGTTGATTACGGGCGGACTCCTGAATGCATCGACGGTATTACAGCCGCAGTTCACGCAGCAGTTGCTTGGATACACGGCAACCATCGCCGGACTAGCCCTGTCCGGGGGCGGTGTCGTCTTAATCTTCCTGTTCCCGATGGCCGGCCAGGCAGTGTCTCGCTTTCCGGCGCGCAATATTATCGTCTTCGGTTTCGGCCTGTATTCCGTCGCGTTCTTTTATTCCGCTGTTCGCTTGAACCTGGGGATGAGCTTTGGCTTTGCTTCGTGGCTGCGGATCCTGCAGGTTGCTGCAATCCCGTTCGTCTTTGTCTCCGTGACCACGGCGGCGTATTTTGGGCTGCCGCGTGAGCTGAATAATCAGGTCTCGGGTCTGATCAACTTCGCACGCAACATCGGCGGGTCGATTTTGATCTCCCTGACCGGCGCGTTCGTCACCGAGAGCACGGCCTTTCATCAGGCGACCCTCCTCCAACATGTACAGCCAGGGGATGCCGTGTTCCAACAGCGCATTCAGGCCACCACCAGCGCATTGGCCAATCATCTGGGCGGAGCCAACGCAGCGGGCGGCGCGCAGCTTCGCACCTACACCGCGCTGCAAACGCAGACACAGGCACAAGGCTACGTGGATGTGTACTTTGCGCTGGCGGCGCTCGCGACCATCATGGTGTTGCTGGCTTTCCTGCTCGACAAGAACAATCCGAGAGAGGGCGGGAAGACGGAGATCGCCGTCCACTGATTTCGCTCGTCAGTCCTTTCCGGGCTGTTCCGGGAAAGCTCTCTATGTTACTCTTGGGGCAGACACTTAGAGAGTGGATTCGATAGAGAGCATAGAGAGGTAAGCGTGCTGGCAACAGAGAAAAAGACAGAGGTAATCTCCCGCTTCCGGACACACGATTCGGATACCGGAAGTCCCGAGGTGCAGATCGCGATTCTCAGCGAGCGGATCGGCGAGCTGACGGAGCATTTCAAAGCCCACAAGAAAGACCATGCATCGCGCCGTGGTCTGTTGATGCTGGTGAGCAAGCGTCGTCGTCTTCTGAACTACTTGAAGACTAATGACTCCGGCCGCTACCGCGACGTTATCGGCAAGCTAGGCATTCGCAAGTAAGCCCGTACAGACCTTGCCCCTTTTACCGCACGCTTCCAGTAAGAGCGACGTGGAATTCCGGCTATTTCTTTCCGGGCCAATGCCGCACGTCTCTTCCGCACCCCTTCCACTCGCCGCCACGGCTGAGAGGAGGGCGCGTGCGAACAGTAACCTGCACCGCATGTTTTCCATGGGTGCTGCGTGCCTTCCTGCCTGGAGCGACACCATCTCCTGCGCTGCACAGAAAACGAGGATTTCATGAAGCAACAAGTATCCGTTGAGCTTGCCGGCGGCAAGCAATTGACCTTTGAAACAGGCCGTATGGCCAAGCAAGCTTCCGGCGCCGCTTTGGTCTCCCAGGGTGACAGCGTGGTGCTGGTTACCGCGGTTGCATCGCAGGAGCCACGCGAAGGCATCGACTTCTTTCCCCTTACCGTCGACTATCGCGAATACACCTATGCCGGCGGCCGCATTCCCGGCGGCTTCATCAAGCGCGAAGGGCGTCCCAGCGAAAAAGAGATATTGACCTCGCGGCAGATCGACCGTCCCATCCGTCCGCTCTTCCCGGAGGCCTTCCGCAACGAAACGCAGGTCATCGCATTTGTCCTGTCCGCGGACAAGGAGAATGATCCCGACGTCATCGGCATCAATGGCGCCGGTGCGGCGCTCGCACTTTCGGATATTCCGTTCAACGGACCGATCGGCGCGGTGCGCGTGGGCCGGGTGAACGATCAATTTGTCATCAATCCCACGTATGCCGAGCGGCAGGAGAGCACGCTGAACATCATGGTTGTCGGCACTAAAGACGGCATCGTGATGGTAGAGAGCGGAGCGAAAGAGGTTAGCGAAGCGATCGTTGTCGACGCCATCGACTTCGGCCACGGTGAAGTCAAGAAGATCATTGCGGCCATCGAAGAGCTGGTGGCAAAGTCCGGCAAGACCAAGCGTGCCGTCGCTGAGGTTGAGGTCGACCACGCGTATGCCTCGGAGCTGGAAACCAAGGTGGGCGCGCGGCTGAAGGATGCTCTCGACACCAAGACGCATCCCAAGACCGAGAGCTACGCGATGGTGAAGGCCATCAAGGATGAGCTGGCCAAGGAATTGCCAGCCGATCAGCCTGACGCGAAGAAGAAGCTGGGCAAGTACTACGAAGCGCTGCGCGAGCGTATCTTCCGCGAACAGGTATTGCAGGAGCGGGTGCGTCCGGATCGCCGCGCGTTTGATGAAATCCGTCAGATCACGATTGAAACCAGTGTGCTGCCACGCACGCATGGTTCGGCGCTCTTCACCCGCGGCGAGACACAGGCACTGGTTACGGTCACGCTCGGCACCACCGACGATCAACAGCGCCTCGAAACCTACGAAGGCGAGCAGAAAAAACGCCTGATGCTGCACTACAACTTCCCGCCGTTCTCGGTGGGCGAGACCGGCCGCATGACCGGTGTTGGGCGCCGTGAAATTGGACATGGCGCGCTGGCTGAGCGTGCGATCTCTGGAGTGCTGCCGGCGCCAGACGAGTCGCCGTATACCTTCCGCATCGTCTCCGACATTCTGGAATCGAATGGCTCCTCTTCGATGGCAAGCGTCTGTGGTGCGAGTCTTGCGCTGATGGACGCCGGTGTCGCTCTCAAGGGCGCGGTGGCCGGCATAGCGATGGGCCTGGTGAAGGAAGATGAACAATACGCCATCCTGACCGATATCGCTGGCGCGGAAGATCATTATGGCGATATGGACTTCAAGGTAGCCGGTACGCGCAAGGGCATCACCGCGATGCAGATGGACATCAAGATCCCCGGCATTACCGGGCAGATCATGCGCGAAGCGATGGAGCAGGCGCGGCATGGCCGGCTCTTCCTGCTGGACAAGATGGATGCCGAGCTGCAAGGCGCACGCGAGACGCGTTCCAAGTTTGCGCCGCGCATTCACACGCTGCAGATTCCTACCGACAAGATCCGCGATCTCATTGGACCGGGTGGCAAGGTCATCCGCGGCATCATCGATGCGACCGGCGTCAAGATCGATGTCGACGACACAGGCCGCGTCAACGTGGCTTCCAGCGACGAAGTCGGTCTGACCAAGGCCCTGGGCATGATCAACGACCTGACGGCGGTGCCGGAGGTAGGGAAGACCTATCTGGGCAAAGTCGTTCGGCTGGCCGAGTTCGGCGCATTCGTGGAGATCTTCCCCGGCACCGATGGTCTGCTGCACATCAGCGAGATTGCCGAGCATCGCGTGAAGGATGTGAAGGACGAGTTGCGCGAGGGCGATCAGGTAATGGTGAAGGTCCTCGGCATCGAGGGCAATCGCATCAAGCTCTCCCGTAAGGCGCTCCTGAAGGAGCAGCGGCAGAAGCTTGGGCTGCCGGAGCCAGGCAGCGAAGGTGGGAGCGAACCGGCAACATCGCGGCCGCCTCGCCAGGAGCGCAACGAACGCCAACCCTCAGACCGTCAGCCTTCCTCGAACGCCAGCACCATCATGATTGAGGGCGGGGACGATTTCGAGGAGTCCGATGAACCCATCGACGAGGAGAACGAGCCCAACTTCAATCGCGCGGATGACGCACCGGTACCTGCGGGTGCCGGAGGCAGCGGAGGCGCGGCTGGAGATGCAAATCGGCGCCGGCGCCGTCGTGGCCGCGGCGGACGTGGACCGGGCAGTGGCGGAGGCCCGGGGGGGCGACGTTAGTCGTGAACAGGGCTACGCCGAGCGCGTAGCCCTTCTTGTCTATGCGCTATCTACCGATGGCCGCGTTTCTGGGATTATCCCTGCTGTGGGGCTCAGGGTGGATCCTGGCATCATCTCTTCCTGCGCAGCCGCGGCTTTGCGCTCTCGCGCTTGAGTACGGAATCAGTGCCGTCCTCCTGTTGCCTTGGGCTATCTCCCGTCGTCTGTGGCGCAAGCCGCTGCGTAGCGTTGCTCATGTGGTCATTATCGGGACAGGTATTTTGTGCCTGCCACAAATATTGATCTTTGCCGGCAATGGGAAGCTCTCTCCGGTGCTCTCCCTTGCTGCTTTGGCAACTGTGCCTGTGCTGCTTGCGATCGGCGGCCAGCTCGCGATCAGTCCCGCCGTCTGCGGTCTCGCCGGGGTTCTCTTCCTGGCTGACCAGGGTCTCGATATCTCCATGCGTCAATCGTTGTGGCTGCTGTTTCCGCTCACTGCCGCCTGCGTGCTGGCGTGTGCCCTTGCCGGCGCCGAGAAGCATATGCCGGAGATATCGATTGTCGAGGCTTTGTTTGTGCAGTGCGCGGTTTCCGTGCCGCTGCTGTTGATTGCCTCTCAACTATTGGAGCATCAGGCGTTAACCTGGTCGGCAACGGCTGCGACGGGATTCGTTGTCAATGCGGTTCTGAATACTGTCTGCGGGTATCTGCTCTTTTACTGGTTGCTCACTAAATTCGGCGCCGGACGTATAAGTATGTTGCAGTGGATGCAACCATTGGTCGCCACGGTCGAATCCGCGATGCTGATCCACATCAGGCCGGACTGGACGGTCATTGCCGGAGCAATTTTGATCGTGATCGCGGTGGTGTGGGCATTCTCGAATCGGAACGATGAGAGGGGAGTATTGTTTGAGATTACTCAAAGTTAGCGACCCTGCAATCGGTGGTCCGCATCTCACAGTCCCTGGAGTAAACTGCTGACGTGGCTGCGTCCATGTACATCGTCGTGGAAGGTGAGGATCCCGGATACGACATCTTCGTGAATGGTCGCGCGCTGGCCAGAAACGAAGATGCGCTGGAGAAACTGGCACATCGCCTTGGCATACGGCCAATCCTTGACTTCTTTTCCGCGGATGAAAATTCGATGGCGCTTCTCCTTGAAGAAGGAGCGGGCGATCCAGAGTGGGCGAAGACGTTGCCCCCACCGCAGTGGTTTGCTGCTGAGGACGGCCTCATCACCGTCTGCACACTGATAGACTTCCTCCGCGACCACCCTCTTGCACTGGGTAACGAAACGCAAGAGGTGCTGAAGGAGACTGAGGAATTTGAGCGTGTGCTGCGCAAGACCGCGCAGCATCACCTTCGCTGGCAACTGGCTGTGAGTTGGCGTTAAGACAGAGTTAACCTCTCGACACACTCCCGGAATCTTTTGATTCAGCTCTTCCAGATCCCGAG
This sequence comes from Acidobacteriaceae bacterium, assembly GCA_035642955.1. Taxonomy (GTDB): domain Bacteria; phylum Acidobacteriota; class Terriglobia; order Terriglobales; family Acidobacteriaceae; genus KBS-83. The sequence goes on along the minus strand of DASQRJ010000547.1, from coordinate 4,227 downwards.
CACCCGTCGCAACAAAACCAGCTCTCCCACGTGGTAGCTGGTATGGTCTGCCGCCAGCAACACTTCGCGCAGCAATGTCTCTCCATTTTTGCCCCACGGAATCGTTGCGTACAGATTGCTGTGCGGAGAGTGGACGAGCGCTTCAAAGCTCTTCATATCGGCGTGAATGGCCTTCACCGTCGCATCCCACGATTCGCCTTTTCCGGGCCCGGCATTCTTTGGCCAGTACCCGCTGGGCCAATCTAACGCAACATATTCGGAGTTGGTGGAGAACTCAAGAAGGTCGCGAAGCGTGATGCGTATATGTTCCACCAGTTGCCAAGCGGAATACGGCGTGCCCGCCGGTCGCTCAGTGATGCGATTCGGGGGAAAATGCGCCACTGCGTCCGACAACGTCGCATGCGCCTGACCGCCTTGCAGCAGAGCGACCAGCTGCGTTCTCAGAGCTACATCATCTGTTTTCGTCATACCCGCCCTCATCTCGAGCCCCTACTGCGCCAGAGATTTCTAGCAGATACGATGCATGGCGCCCCGGGGAAGAATCAAGACGAAGTTTGAGCATTTTCGTAATAATGTGAACCGCCGAGCTGCATTCGGTGTGGCTTTTCTTTAACGAAAAGCCACCAGAGCGGGCGCTCAACGGTCTACACCTATACCGAAAATGCTCTAGCCAGGAGAGGGAGAGAGGGCATTGCCCGAAGAGTAGATTGGGGCTTCCGCCTCGCGGTCCGTGCCGAGGCGAAAATAACGCGACGCCTCCAGGCAGAGCAGAGCATAGACCGGATACTCGTAGCGCGGCTGCACCATGGGACTGATCGCTACCATGAGCAGATAGAGGAACAGGAGGTATACCGGGGCGTGCCGCAGCCGGAGCTTACGGCGGAAGAACATTCCTATCAGCAGTACGGTCAGAAGCAGCGTGTGCATGTGCATAAAGATCTGATCGCGCCAGTTGGTGAAGTCCTCGAACACGTAGTCATGCAGGAAGTATCCCGGCAAAAGCCAGCGCCCCATGCAATCCATCAAAATCTTAGGAATGGCCACGAGTGGAAAGCCAAAGTTTGCTTGAATGTTATCCAGGATGAGGATCGTGTGCCCGGCTTGGGCCTGCACCAGCAACGCCGCGAAGAAAAACGGGGCGACACGATAGATAACTCCGTAGGCGACGGTAAAGCCCAAAACCGTGACGGCTACGCCCCATCGCCGTCGACCTCGTAGCGGCGAGAATCTGAACTCATAGGCCAGGTAGAGAAGCAAGACCAATAGCTGTTGCCATCGTGCAAAGAGCGAAAGCACGAGGGCCAGAGATAACCACCAAAGGCGGAAGCGCGTTGCGCTCGTGTAGCGAACGAAAACTACGATGCCGGCTACGGCAAATATCTCCTTGTTCAAGGTGATTAGCGCTGTAAGCAGAAACGGGTTAACCATCATCAGAAGCAGAAAGGTTGCCCGGTCGAACTCCGGCATACTCCGGAGAATGCTGAGACAGAAGATAAAGAGAAGGCTATTGAAGAGGGTAACGTTGAGGTCGGTGCGGAGGACCTGGGCCTCCAGCACAGGACCGAATAGATTCGAGGATGCATCCGGTCCGGATTGGTCCTGATCGGCGAAGTTGGTTGTGCGCACACCGCTGGCGTCCCAATATGCAGTTGTATCGTTGCCGATGATGGGCCTGAAGTAGAAATTCGCGACCGGTGCGATATCCTGGAAGAATACGCCATAGCAGACGATCAGATACACGACGAAGAGGCCGATGACCAGCCACACTCGTACCGGCCGAGGTTTGAAGAGACTAGGGGGGGCGATGGGAGGCAGCTGCGACATCCGGGTTAAGACGATTCTATCGTTACCTGAGCAACTGCGGCGCGCCAGAATCCGCTACGCGGACTGTTTGTTCGCGAAGATATTTCCCAACCTGCGAATCTCCGCACCCACCCCACGCAGTTTCTCTTCGATGCGCTCGTAGCCCCGGTCTATGTGGTAGACGCGGTCGAGGATGGTCTCCCCCTCGGCCACCATGGCGGCAAGAACGAGCGAGGCGGAAGCGCGCAGATCGGAACACATCACAGCGGCCGACGAAAGTGGGGTTTTGCCCCGTACTGTGGCGGTACGTCCGTCCACTTTGATGTTCGCCCCCATGCGCGCCAGCTCCTGCACGTGCATGAAACGGTTTTCGAATATGTTCTCAACCACGACGGAGCTTCCATCCGCTTGCGTAGCCAGGGCCATGTATTGGGCCTGCATATCGGTGGGAAAGCCGGGGTATTCCTCCGTGGAAATATCCGCACTGCGTAGGTTGCCTTCGCTGCGAACCCGGATGGTGTCACCCTCAATATCCAGGCGCGCACCGCATTCCTGCAATTTGGCGATGACGGAGCCAAGGTGTGCCGGATTGCACTGCGTGACGCGGAGGTCGCCTCCTGTGATTGCGCCTGCCACGAGAAAGGTGCCTGCCTCGATCCGGTCCGGATTGATGCGGTGGCGCGTGCCATGCAGTGTGTCAACGCCCTGCACGCGAATCACGCTCGATCCGGCGCCGTCGATCTTCGCACCCATGGAAACAAGCATCGCCGCCAGATCGGTGACTTCCGGCTCGCGTGCGCAGTTCTCCATGACAGTTTCGCCGTCGGCGAGCACAGCCGCCATCAGCAGATCCTCGGTGCCGGTCACAGTGATCTTGTCGAACTGAATATGCGCGCCCTTCAGCCGGTCGGTGCGTGCCTCCAGGTACCCGTGCTCCTGGGTGATGGTGGCGCCCATCGCTTCGAGTCCTTTGATGTGCAGATCGATGGGACGCCCCCCGATGGCGCATCCGCCGGGCATGGCGACGCGGGCAAGGCCGGTGCGGGCGATCAGCGGTCCCAGGACGAGCGACGAGGCTCGCATGGTCTTGACGATCTCGTATTTCGCAACCGGGTCCGAGAGCAGACGGCAGGAGATGGAAGTGCGATGCTGGGCACGCCCGTATCCAAGCTCTACCTCGGCGCCCATGGAGACCAGCAGCTTGCGTTCGGTCTCGATATCGCGCACCTGAGGGATGTTTTCAAGCACGACCTCATCCTCTGTAAGGATGGCGGCGGCCATACAGGGAAGGGCAGAGTTTTTCGCACCTGAGACGCGGATGGAACCGAGCAGCGGGCTGCCGCCACGAATGACGAACTTTTCCATGAATTTGGGAACTCCTGCTATGTCCCCTCAGTGTGTACGGATGGCAACGCCGGCGTCAAACAGCGTCAGGCCTGGATGGGACGGAAGTTGTAGAGGACGTATCGGAGTAGTATCGGGCTCTTATAAGCGCACGCGGGAGAAATTCCCAGCATCGACGCTACAGTTCCAGAACGGTGTCCTCAATCGCCAGCCGTACATTGCCGTCGGATTTGGCCAAACGGCGCACCGCCTCTGGCTTGTCAACGCCAGCCTTCAGCATGACCAGAGCGATGGGAACACTCTTTCCCGCAGACTTGATGGTTTGGACTGCGGTTTGACGATCGATCTTGCAGGCGCGCATCAGCACGCCGATGCCGCGCTCCACCAGTTTGGCATTGTGCATGTGCACATTCACCATCATGTTCTCGTACACATAGCCGAGCCGCGTCATGGCGCCGGTGGTGATCATGTTGGTGATCATCTTCTGCGCCGTTGCTGCTTTCATGCGTGTCGAGCCGGAGATCACTTCGGGACCCACCTCGGCGACGATCGCGATCTCCGCAGCCGCCGCAAGGGCGGTGTTCTGGTTGCAGGTAATGGCTGCGGTGTGAGCGCCACGACTGCGGGCGTACTCAACAGCACCGACGACGTAGGGCGTGCGGCCGGAGGCCGAAAGACCGATGACGACATCCTTGCGCGTGGGGCGGCGGCGCGCAATATCGCGCTGCCCGAGCTCCGGAGAATCTTCATTCACCTCCACCGCCGAAGCTACAGCCTTCGGACCGCCGGCAACGATGTACTGCACGGACTGCGGCGACGTGGAGTATGCGGGTGGACACTCCGATGCATCGAGTGCGGCAATGCGGCCGCTCGATCCGGCGGCGACGTAGATCAACCGACCACCGTCACGCAGCGCGCGTGCCACGGCGTCGATTACCAGGGCGATCTCCGGCAGCGCCTTCTTGACGGCGCCGGCGATCTTGGTGTCCTCGTGATTGATGATGCGCGCAATCTCAAGCGCAGACTTGGTGTCAAACCCTTGCGACGCAGAGTTGGCACTCTCCGTCATGAGCTCATGCA
>DASQRJ010000546.1:0-6064 GCA_035642955.1 Acidobacteriaceae bacterium | reverse complement strand
CGATAGTTATGCCCATGCCCGTGCGGGTTGTTGCACTTGCCATAGACATCCCGATTCTCCTGCGGGCTTAAAGCTTCGCAATCCAGCCGGTGCGATGCGCTGAAGCGATAGCGACGAGTAAAGGTAATGTTCATCGCGCACGCTCCGGCCCGAAGCAATCGGCATACAGGTCCGGCGTTTCATAGACGCGCACCCGCTCGAGCCTGGCACCGGGAATCTTGCCTTCCAGCCGCTCCCACGCGCTCAGCGCAATGTTCTCGACGGTGGGCACGCGATCGCGAAACTCCGGAATCTCCAGATTCAGGTGGCGATGGTCGTACACGTCGACAACCTCGCCGTGCATGACGTCCTTCAACTGCTTCAGGTCCACCACAAAGCCGGTCTGCGGATTCACTTCGCCCGCCACCGTCACCTCCAGGGTGTAGTTGTGGCCATGCCCGTTGCGGTTCGCGCACTTCCCGAAGATGCGCTGATTTTCCGTCTCGCTCCAGGCGTTATTCCAGTAGTAGTGGGCGGCGGAGAACTCCGCTTTTCGTGTGAGTAGAATCATGGATTTCCGTTGTATCTGGAGTATATGGATGTCCGGTCCGGCAGATTGGCTTCATGCGCTGCTCAGGAAGCTCCTATTCCCGCCGCACAAAACGCAGGGGAGGTTCGCCGTTATGATGAGTACAGTGAAGCACATCCGTCTCATCCTGGCCGCTTTTCTGGTGCTGTCCGCCGGCTGCGACCGCGGCAGCCACCCCCGCCAGATGGGCCGCGTGGCCCCGGAGTTCACCGTCACGGACGGAAATCATAGCCTCCGGCTGGCCGATTACCGGGGCAAGATCGTGATTCTGAACTTCTGGGCGACCTGGTGTATCCCATGTATCGCGGAGTTGCCCTCACTCACCGCCATGCAGCAGCAGTTACCCCAGGTTCAGGTGATTGCCGTCAGCATTGACGTCGACCAGCAGGCCTACCGGCAGTACCTGACCGAGCACAAGATCAGCCTGCTCACCATCGACGACCCGGCGCACCGTGCCGCCGACCTCTACGGTACCTACCAGTGGCCGGAGACCTACGTCATCGACCAGCGCGGAATCATCCGGCGCAAGTTCATCGGGCCGCAGGACTGGACCAGTCCAGAGGTCCTGGAATACCTTCGCCGCCTGTGACGCGAAGGATTGTTTGGCATCCCCGATATCCCGAAAATGATCTATGATGCCGCTAGAGTCTCCCCCATCAAGACCTCGTTCGAAGCACGTTTGCTTTTCCCCGTCTCTGGAACCGCCGCCTCACCCCAGTTCGTGCAGGACCGCACATTAGAGGAAACGATCGATGACCAATGTCGATGTCTTATTCCGCTATGAACAGCAGCCCTCCGAGGCCGCGATGTTTGCGTTGGGCAATCTCAAGGAGGTCTACGGCATCCGCCGTATTGAGATCGACCAGATGGCGAAGACCATTCGTGTGGAGTATGACGCTACCCGCCTGACCCGGGCGGTGGTGGCCAACCTGCTGCGGCGCGGCGGCGTCAGCATCCTCGAAGAGGTTGCGTTGATAGCTCCGCAAAACCCGGTGGAGCATCCAGATGGATCGCATCCGCCGGCAGCCGCCAAGTAGCCGGCATCCTCCAAGTAGCGGGTACCCTCCCCGGCATCCATTGTGCTTTCTGCTGCGTAACCCTTAGGGGAGTGCTGCGTCGTATAGGGGGTGATTTGAGGGGGCCATGATGTTCGACTCCAAGCCGGCAAACGATCAGGATTCACAGCGAGTGACCCGGCGCGTCTTTCTCGCCACCGCGATGGCGGCGGCCGGGGGCGTGGCACTGCTTGCCCTCCGGCATCCGCGCCATGCATTGGCCGACGATGTCATACCCCAAAACACCGGGCCGGTTGTCATCGTGCTCTTTTCCGACAATGGGAAGCTCCTGCGGAAGACCACCATGCCGAAAGTAGTCAAGAGCGCGAGCGGCTGGCGAAAGCAGCTTCCCGGCAATGTCTACGACATCACTCGTCTCGCAGACACGGAAATACCCTACTCCGGCGCCCTGTGGAACCAGCACAAGAGCGGTCTCTATCGCTGCATCTGCTGCGAGACCGCGCAGTTCACCTCAGACACGAAGTTCGACTCCGGCACCGGCTGGCCCAGCTTCTGGGCTCCCCTCGCGAAAGAGAACGTCGTCGAAACAGAGGACAGCAGCTTCGGCATGGAGCGTACGGCGGTAAGCTGCAAGCTCTGCGATGCCCATCTCGGCCACGTCTTCAACGACGGACCGGAGCCGACCGGACTGCGTTATTGCATGAACTCTGCGTCGCTGCGCTTCATGCCCCACACCGCCTGAGCTTCTCCACACTAGCTGAGCTTGCCCGAGGCCTCCTTAAGCCTCGGCTTGCGCTGATTCGAAAAGCGGTCCGGCCGGCATCTGGAGCTTTTCCCTGAAGCTGTGAGGTAGCGGAGAGTATCTCGGCGTGGCTTTTCTTTAACGAAAAGCCATCAGAGCTTCCGTTGGCCGCTCCACACCCACAGGGAGAATGCTCTAGTTGACTCGCCGTCTGGCTGCGCGCCGAGCGGATGCGGGCTTGTGGCGGCAGAACCATCCCAGCTCCGCCCAACCTGCAAACCATGACTGCACGCGCGCGGGGCGCTCTGGTTCCGGGATAGCCGAAGATGCGAAGGCGTGGTCCAGTGCCTGGCCCAGCGTGTCGCCTTGGTCCAGTCCTCGCAGCAGTTCATACTCTTCGCGTTCCAGCCGCTTGTAATACACCGAGTTGTCGAAGCGATGGACGCCCAGGTAGATCTCTTTGCGCTTCAGCGCCGGCAGCCTGCGGCGGCGCGAGTGCTTCACCTCGGTGACGGCATTGCTGGCCACACTCTGCGACGATTGGCGCCGATGGACAGCGATCACGAAGTCGTCCACCGGGTGCAAAAGACGCAGCAGCCGCAGGTGCGGCTGCAGAGAGAGCTGCGACTCGCCATCGAGTCGGCCCAGATCGGCGAGGGTGAGAGCGCGCTCCTCGGCGTTGTCGAAGGCCTCGATGTACGCCCACTCCAGACGGATGACGTCCAGAGCCAGCTCCAGCCGCTTGCCTGCGTGCTCGGGATGTGCGGCCAGCCAGCTTTCGAGTTGCGAGCCGAGATTGCGCAGCGTGAACGACTGCGACGGATGATCCGCAAGATAGGCGCGGGTCAGTCTTTCGAAGGCCGCCTCGCCAACGACTGCAGCCAGTCCGGGAAAGTCTTCGGCAAATGCCGAGATCACCCGGAACCAGTACTGGCGGTTGTAGATCTCCAGCCGTTCAAACGAAGTCAGGCGGTCGTTCGGCTTGATGAAAGCCGCGGCCTCCGCCTTCATCGACCGGCCGTCCCGTGTCTTCCGTCGCATGTTGTCCGTGCGGGTCAGCGGCAGCATGACCGCCGCGGCCATCCGGCGCTGCAGCTCGATCAAGGTCATCGCCCTGACTCCGATGAACGCGTTTCCTTGCGCAGCGCATCCTTGCGTAACGCGGCGTGGTGCAACGCGGCGGGCGGCGCGGGCGGCGCTTGCGCACCTTTCAAGTATCGGTTTGCCTTCAGCGCCTCGCGATGCACCTCGTCGAATGAGGGAATGTTGTCGTCCCACTCCAGCAGGGTCGCGGTTGGGCCGCAGCGTTCGATGGCCCGCGCGTAGAGCGCCCACACCGGATCGATCACCGGATGATCGTGGGTGTCCAGAAGGTATCTGCGATATTTCGAGTGCCCCGCAATGTGGATCTGCGCCACGCGGTGGCTGGGAACACTGTTGACGTAGATCAACGGATCGAAGGTGTGGTTCTGCGAGGAGACATAGATATTGTTCACGTCGAGCAGGATGCCGCAATCCGCCGTCTCGACCACCTCGTTGAGGAACTCCCACTCGGTCATTTCGCTTTCGTGGTATTCGGCATAGCTGCTCACGTTCTCGACCACCACAGGGATCTCAAGGAAATCCTGCACCTGGCGGATACGCTTCGCCGTTACCTTTACGGCTTCCCAGGTATAGGGAATCGGCAGCAGATCATGCGTGTAGCGGCCATCCACGCTTCCCCAGCACAGGTGATCGGAGAGCCAGGGCGTATTCGTGCGCCGGACCAGCGTCTTCAGTCGCTTCAAATGCTCGCGGCTGAGCGGCTGCGCGGAGCCGAAGTACATCGAGACGCCATGCTGCACAACGCGATACCGGTCCAGAATCTGGTCCAGCACCTGCAGCGGACGGCCGCCGTCCACCATGTAGTTCTCCGAGATGATCTCGAACCAGTCGACGACCGGCTTCTGCTCGAAGATGTGCTGGTAGTGCGGAATCCGCAGCCCAATTCCGACACCGTAGTCGGTAAATCCATTGAAGCGATTGGCAGGCATCTCTTTCGATTCCAGTCAGCCGATTCCAGGCCAACGATTTCAGCCAAAAACGATCGGCCCGAATGAGGCAGGATTGAAAAACATCGAATATGAAGAGGAGTTCGTGAGGGCCACCTTCCATCCAGCAGCCCTCACGCCATGGTTTGTTACGAGGGCTTCTTGGAGCCGTCCGTTGCGCAGCCGCCCTTGCCCTTGCAGCTGTTCTTGCCTTTGCAGCCGTTATCGCTCGATTTGCATCCGCCTTGCCCCTTACAGTCGTTCTTGCCTTTGCAGGAGTGCTTGGCGGTGTCCTGGTAGTTGCTCTTCAGATGCACAGCCGTGCCCACCTGCGAGCTTGCGCTCACGTTGGCCTGCCCATCGGTAGCCGGCTGAGCATTGAGGCGGGCCGAGGTGCCACCGAACAAACCGGTTACGGCCGCGGTCAGGATGAGAGTCTTGACGCTATTGTTCATCGCGAAAAACCTTCCTTCGTTGAGATCCCTCAAGCTGTGCCGCCCGAGGGTGAGTTCATCTGGATTACGTTGTCTACCGCATTCGCGGATTGCAACCCTTCACAGATAAGTCGGAGCGACCCGACATGCTGTCGCTTCGAGAGATCAACAACCCCCAGTAATTCGTAAGAGCCACCGGGTGGGGGGAGGTTACAGCGCCGCTAACGCATTTGCATAGCAAAACCAGACCGTGGATGCAACGATCTCCGGCATTTGAACCCGCGGCTCGTTGCCTCAACACAACATATCGCACACAGTGCTCTACCGGCATCGATCACTCTGGATCACTCTGGATCGCTCACTCCAGGCCGGCAGCGCCATCGGTTGCCGGGTGCATCAAGACCTGGGCGAGTCTGGCCGAGGCACATAGAAGCGCCAGCCCCACGGCCGCCCAGACTCCGTACAGGATATGTACGGTCCAGAGCGGCGCCACACCCACATGGCGCAGCAGGGACGGCAGAAAGTTCCAGGCGGTAATATGCATCGCGTCCCAGGGATCCTGAAACATCGACGGCGTGTTCAGCCCCCAGGCCGCGCGTTTGTGCAGCGCAAATGCCGCAATATTCTTGAAACGCAGAAACACGACCCATGTGGGATGGCCGAATGTCTCCATCTGATAGATCTCAAGCGGCAGCCAGAAGGCGAGCGACGCGCATTGGATCGCGACGCTGATCCCGGTGATCGTCATTCCGAGATACCAGACGACGCGGCCCAGCAGCTTGCGGTATCGAATCAGAAGCGGAATTGCCAGAAGCGTCGTGAGTTGAACGGCACTGGAGATATACCGGTCGCCCCAGGCAAAGTCGCCCGCCCACCAGTTGTAGCGCGCGTAGAAGAGAACATACACAGCCAACATGGTCAGCGTCGCCACGGCGAAGGCTCGCAGCGCAGGTGAAAGGCGTTTCCACAGTAGAGCGGTCAGCAGCAGCGCCAGCGGGAACATAGGGTCGAACAGGAAGATGGTCTTCTCCGGCATGAGAAATGGACCCAGAATGCCGGAGTGGATGCCTCCCTCAAACCAGCCGCGGTTGAATGGGAAATTGGCAGGCAGTGTCGGATCCATCTGCCGCTGCTCGCGGGCAAAGATCGCGACATAGGTATTGGTCCAGGAGCCGAAGCGGAGGTATTGATAGATCCGGTCGATGACCAGGAAGACCGCATAGACCGGCAGGCTGCCTCGCAGGTAGCTGCGTACGGTAGCGAGACGGAGCGGT
>DASQRJ010000545.1:0-3568 GCA_035642955.1 Acidobacteriaceae bacterium | reverse complement strand
GCGCGATGAATGATTGGAACCGCGAGTCACGGGCCTCGCGTCAAAGTGCTTGATTCGCTGTTTGGCTTCTTCGCCACTTCGCGCATCGGAGAGACAATGACCCCACCGCTCCTCTGGACGCTGCAAGCTCTCTAACGTCAGTTCCGCGACCCCGCGGCGACGCAGCCGCAGCCGCGGCAGGATGACAGCCTTTGCCAACCAGCTCCGCACCCTGCACAACCCTCACTCCGCGTTGAGTAAACCTGTCACCGCGCTCGTCTGGCCGGGCTCTCCCTTCCCCCGCAATCTAAACAGCGGATTGAAACTCTCCATTCTGTTCATCATGGTCGCGGTCGGCATGGTTCTGGTCATCGCATGCGCAAATGTTGCCGGCCTGCAGCTCGCCCGCGCTGCCTCTCGCCAGAGTGAACTGTGCCTGCGCCTCTCTCTTGGCGCCACCCGCCGTCGTGTTATCCGGCAATTGCTGACGGAAAGCGCCCTTCTGGGCCTGATCGCCGGCGTCATCGCGCTTCTCTTCACCTGGGCCTTGCTCAGGACGTCAGTGACGATGATCGCTCAGGCGATACCCGCTGAATGGGGCTCATTGGTCTTGCACGTCACCCCCGACCTCGCGATCTTTGCCTATGTTCTCGCCATCTCTCTGCTCGCTGGCGTTTTCTTCGGCCTCGCCCCGGCGCTCGACAGCTCGCGCTCCGCACTTTCCTCTGCCGTCAACGCCAGCACAACGTCGTCGCCGATGCGCAGCCGGAGGCTACGCGACATGCTCATCGCCGCGCAGGTTGCCGTCTCCCTCGTGCTTTTGATCGCTGGAAGCATGTTGATTCGCAGCTCCATCCACGCACTCAGGATGGACACCGGATACGACACCAAGCACGTCGTCAATCTCGACCTGCAGTTTCCCGAGGGTCCGAAATACACCGTCGACCGTCGGCACGCCCTCGTCCGTGAGCTGCGTAATCGCCTCGCTGGCTTGCCCGGCGTCAGCGCAATCAGCAGCGCTTGCTCCCCGACGGGTGGCTGTGTGCGAACCGCCGCGGTGTCGATCAATGGCGAAAAACCGTCAACTCACAACGCGCGGGCCATTATCTTCTACAGCTTCGTCGAGCCCAACTACTTTCAGACTCTGAGCATTCCTATGCTGTCCGGTCGAGGATTTGTATCGCAAGTCGGCCAGCCGGAGCCCTCTGTCATCCTCAGCCAATCCGTGGCTCAACTGCTCTGGCCCAGCCAGAATCCGATCGGCCGCAGCCTCCGCCTGGGTACCGACGGTCAGTCCCACTTCGAAAACGAGGCCCTTCCCGATGGTCGGGTCTACCAGGTCATCGGCGTCGCCCATGACACCCGTGGTGTCGATCTGGATGGCGGCGACTCCCAGCTGGTCTACCTGCCACTACCCGAAGAACGCTGGCAGGACTATCCCATTCTCATCCGAACGAAGGCGGACCCATTGCAGCTTATCGATGCGATCGGCCCGGTCATCGCATCCCTCGATCCCAACCTGGTGGCCACCCCCTCCACACTCGAGCAGATGCTGCATCAAACGCCGCCCTTCCTCATCTCCAGTCTTGCGGCCTCCATCGCTTCTATTGTCGGCATGCTTGGACTTCTGCTGGCCTCCATGGGCATCTTCGGGACGGTCAGCTATATCGTCGTCCTGCGCACGCGCGAAGTCGGCATTCGCATCGCTCTAGGCGCAAAGAAGCGCGACATCCTTGGGCTGATGCTGCGTGAAAGCATGCGGCCCGTACTGATTGGATTGTTCGTGGGGATGACTCTCTCTATCGGAGCCTCTTACCTGCTGCACGGGATACTGTACGGGCTGAACACCATCGATCCCATCTCATTCGTCGGTGTCTCTCTTTTGTTTCTGGCGATAGCGCTCTTCGCCGCCTATCTTCCCTCGCGCCGAGCCATGAGCGTTGATCCCATGGTGGCTCTGCGGTACGAGTAATAGACTGGCTCAGATCAAGACACGTGCCCGTCCCAACGACATGCGGCTCGAATGCACTTAGTTAACGATAAATCGCCATCCATGTAAGTCATCTGTCAAGAAAAAAGCACGAGAGAGCTGGGCGCGCTCAGGAGAGCGCGCATTTCTTCTGATCCGACCATCCGCCTGCGCGCGTGTGCCTCTCGGCTGGTGGTCCCTGCTCCAGCAGGACCGGACATCCATTTGCTGCCTCAAGCTCCGAAGAGCTGTCGCAGAAGATTAAGTTTGTGTTCTCTGCCAGTCCCGAAACAATGCGAAGTGAGCCTCGGGAGTTTCCTCCGTCGCCCGGGCGATTTGCTGCAGGACCTGGCAGCCTGCGCATCGAATGATCTTGTTTTTGTTCTTCCTTATTAGGAAGGGTTTTCAAGCCACTGCTTTGGCCGCCAACTCTTCGGCCGGCACGAAGTCCTGTTTCCTGCGGTCCACCGCGAGCATGTAGGCCACCAGCTTCCTGGCTACCGCCAGAGTGGCCCGATTCTTGTTCCCTCGCTGGATTTCCTTCTCCCGGAGCAGGGCCAGCTCGTGGGAGTACCGGGGTGCCAGCTTGGCGGCTTCCACCAGCACGTGCTGGATGTGCTTGTTCCTCTGCTTGGAAATCGGCATGCGCATCACCTTGTCGGCAGAACTGTTCTCAGCGCTGCATAGTCCACAGTAGCTGATGGCTTGCTTCACCGATGGGAAGCGGGTGTAGTCTCCGATCTCCAGGGCCCAGGTCAGCGCGGTGATGGGACCTACTCCGGGGATCGTCCTCAGTCGTCTCAACCGCTCCGAGAGCAGCGGATCCCGTTCCAGTGAACTGATCAGCGCACGATCCAGTCGCTGTCCCCGCAGGATGTGTTCGCGGCCAAGCCGAAGCAGGGGCCGGATACTGTCGCTGATCTCCTCGTTGGTCGAGAACAGTTCGGTGAAGTAACCCATCTTGTGCAGCCGCTGCTTGTCATAGCTGACCCCACTTTCCATGAGCAGCCCCGATATACGGTTCTTCATCTGCACCATCTGCCTCACCACCAGGTGCCGGTAGCGCAACGTACGGCGCCGGTCCCGGATCTCGGTCGAAGCCATATGGCACTCGGGCAGAAAGTCGCACCGCAGGCAGTCGGCGATCTTGCCGGCATCGATCCGGTCGTTCTTCTTCTTGGACGCGGCGATGGCCCGGAGCATCAGGGGATGAGCCACTTTTACCTTCTCGGCATGCGGAAGCAGGTAATCGTAGATCCAGCCAGTGAAGATCGTCGCTTCCATGGCCATCATCCGGGGTTGAGGTAACGCCTGGATCCAGGCATCCAGCTCGCGCCGGGTCGATCCCATCTTGCCTTCCCGGTGCACATGACCAGCTGCATCCTTCACGCAATAGCTGATCGTCTTCTTGTGAACATCCAGTCCGATGTAATACATATCGTCTCTGAGGAGCCTCCGAGGTAGTTCTCTGAATCAGTCTCATGGCTGAGTTCAGCTTTTCGCAACACCTCGTGCTCCTCCTAGACTTAGCATTCAAACAACCTTCCGGATTGCGGGCGGATCACGGGCAACTCGGATGTGACGGATCATTTCCGGATGGCTGATAAACCGACCGAAGCG
>DASQRJ010000544.1:0-2622 GCA_035642955.1 Acidobacteriaceae bacterium | reverse complement strand
GTGCGGGTAACCCGCGCCAGCGCATCCGACTTCGGTGCGTCCGGCCCCCAATGCAGACGATAGGTAAAGTTATGTTCGTCTTTGGCGGTGAGCGGCTGCTTCGGACGCCAGAACGCTGCGATGTTGTCGTGGATCTCCTCCTTGGTGGGGATCTCGAACAAAATGACAGCGCCTTCGCCCCAATCGCCGATCGGCTCGACCCACAGGCTGGGGCGGCGTTCAAATCGTGATTCAAGGTCCTGATACGCGAAATATCGCTTCTCGCGCTGCATCAGTCCGAAGCCGCGCGGATTGAGATCGGTGAAAGTGCTCACCTGCAGATCATGGGGATTATTGAGGGGCCGCCAAAGCTGCTCACCCTTGCCGTTGTAGATTGCAAGACCATCCGAGTCATGCACCTCGGGTCGGAAATCATCGACGTCCTTGCGGTCGTTCGGTCCGAAGAAGAACATGCTTGTCATCGGGGCAAGACCGCCGTGTTGAAGGTCGACTCGCGGATAAAGCGACATCTCGACGTCAAAGACGGTGGTCTCGCCGGGGCGAATGGTGAAGCGGTAGCTTGCGGCTGCGCTTTTGCTGTCAAGCAGGGCGTGAACGACGATGGATGTTGCCTTCGGCGCGGGTTTCTCCAACCAAAACGCCTTGAACACGGGAAATTCTTCGCCCTTGGTCTCGCCGGTGTCTATCGAAAGTCCGCGCGCGGACAAGCCGTAAATCTCTCCCTTGGCGACCGCCCGGAAGTAGCTTGCGCCGAGAAATACGCATACCTCGTCGTAATAGTCCGGCCTGTTGATGGGCGCGTGAATGCGAAAGCCGGCGAATCCGAGATCGACCTCGGGCCACTGCCCGAGACCTTCACCGAACGAGAACTCGTCGCGTCGGTATCGTATCGGGGTGGCGCGTCCGTTGTTCACTTCGAACAGGTTCACTCTGTTCTTGTAAAAGAATCCTCGGTGAAAGAATTGAACCTGGAATGGCAGCTTCTCGTCACGCCACAGCGCGTGCTCAGGCAGAAAACGAATCGACCGATACTTGTCGTAGTCGAGATTCTTCAAGGCGTCAGGAAGCTTCTCGTCCGGCGGCTCGAACGCCTTCGCAGCAAGACCGCGGGCCAGCTCGCGCACGAATGACGGACCAAACGCTGCCTCCGATCCCGGATCAGCAGCTCGCACCCGCGGCAGGGTAGCGGCTGCTGAGACCACGACCGAGGCGCGAAGAAGTTGTCGACGGTTCAACGAATTTCCTCTCCTGGTTCCAAACCGAGGGAGGAAACGGTCGGGGTGTGAAGGAGTTCCTTTGGTGCGACATGGCCGCACCCGAACCAGGGCTCAGACTATGACCGGACCGCCGAACGATCGAGCGCACGTCAGTCAATTGGCTGTTTCAATGGCTCTCGTATCGGCAATCTGGCTCATTGCGATCGCGCATTGGCTTGCCAGGGACGCCGTCGTGCCCTGGGACTCAAAAAACCAGTTTTATGCGTTCTTCCGCTTTTTATCCGCAACTTTGCACTCAGGCGAATGGCCGTTCTGGAATCCCTACCACTATGGCGGGCATCCGAGCGTTGCAGATCCGCAATCGTTGATCTTTTCGCCCGTTTTTGTTGCCTGGGGCGCACTTGATGCTTTGCCGACGATGCGGACATTCGACATCGTGGTCCAGGCTCATCTGCTCATCGGCGGCATTGCCATGGCCGTGATCGGCTGGCGGGTCCATTGGCCGATCGCAAGTTGTGTGTTGGCTGCAACGGTGTTCATGCTCGGCGGTCCAGCCTCCGCTCGTCTCCAGCATACCGGTATTATTCTCAGCTACAGCGCCTTTCCGGTGTCACTCCTGCTACTGCAACTCGCCCTTGAACGGCGCTCGTACACGGTGGCTGTCGCCTTCTCGGTAGCCGCCGCCGGAATGGCTCTTGGCCGCAATCAGGTCGCACTGCTGCTTTGCACGTTGCTGCTTTCGGCGGCGGTGGCGGAAATAATAGGCTCGCGTCAGCCCACGCGCTACTTGCGGGAGCGCTGGGGCGTGCTGACGCTGATGGTAATTGTAGGGTTCGCACTGCTGATCGTCCCCTTACTGTTGACCATACAATTCGCGGCTCTTTCGAACCGGCCGACCGAAGCACTGGGCGATGCGCTGAGGGGCTCACTGTATCCCGCCAATCTCGCAACGGTTGCCATTCCTAACATCTTTGGGACGCATACGAGTTATTGGGGACCCGGGCCCGCTACGCTGGCGGAAGTTGATCTGACGGACGATTCCGAAAACTACCTCTTTGTCGGTGCGGTGCCGACATTGCTTCTGCTTTGGCTCGGCGTGGCGGGAAATCGCGCCTGGCAGCCCGGGCGCCGCTTGATGACTTCTGCGCTTGCCGTCTCCGGTCTTTTCATGCTGGGACGCTACACGCCGTTTTACAGGCTGGCCTTTCGATCCATTCCCGGCATCGATCTCTTTCGCCGGCCCACCGACGCCAGTTTTGTCTTCGGCATCGCGACTGCCTTTATCGTCGGTCATTGTCTCGCTAACTACGTTCGCGATGGCTTGCCGCGGCTGCGGCCATTGGGCGTGTTGCTTGCCGTCCTGGCACCGCTCGCATCGCTTGGATCGGCCATTGCGTTCTCGGCA
>DASQRJ010000543.1:0-2745 GCA_035642955.1 Acidobacteriaceae bacterium | reverse complement strand
CCAGTGTCCGCGGCCTGCTCGCCAAAAAATGGCGCCATCTCCGCGTAAGGGCAGCCATCGGGGTTATCGACAAGGCACTTATAGACCTCTTGAGGAAGCGCCACCCGGTAGGCGGGCATATAGGCAGCCATCTCGGGATTCGAAAAGTAAAGGAGCAAAAAATTTATGAGGTAAATGGGAGGCGCCAGGGGAACCCCAAACGGCGCTACTGAACCAGTAGAAGGCACGGTGGCCGGTGCCGGCGCTAGGTCGCGGTCGGATTTGGGCGCTGCCTGAGCCTGGAGACTGCGCGTCCCTGCAACCACCAGGAAAAACAGGACTACGCTTAACAAGCTTTTGGTCCGCATCTGCATGATCCTCATCGAAGAGTGAAATCAGGGGGATGGGACCCATCAGCCACTGCGAACCTATTCCACGCCGAAGGGGCTGTCAATGCTGAATCCTGACATGCAGGGCCGGATGCCCGTCCTGGCAAAGCTAGGGTGGGGTAGCTCTCACTCCGGCCGCAGCGGCAACCGTGCGCCATGCCGCACATGAAGAATCACCACCCGGCCGGGCTGGATCGTGAACAGAACACGATACTGCCCGAAGATCAATTGCCGAATCTCCGCCGTGTGGCTGTCGTTTTCAGGAGCAAGCGGGCATCTGGCCGGCATGGTCTCAAGTCGATCAACGACAGTTAGAAGCCCGTCCACCCAGCGTGCCGAAGCTTCCAGGGAATCTGTTGCAATCCACTCTTCTATGTCCTCGATCTCACGTTCCGCAGCCCGGGTGAAGTCAACGCGATACTCAGCCACGCTTTTCCTTTGGCCGTGGACCCCGCGTAGCCTTGATCGAGTCGATGGCTTCGCGCAACGGCTGCGTTCTTCCCTCGGCTACCGCTTGCAGCCCGCGCCGGATACCCTCATTTGCCTCCGCTCGCTCCAGCGCATCGAGCGTTGCCTGGTAGCTTGCCGCGTCCTGCACCACCATCTCTGCGCGCCCATTCACCGTCAGCACCATGGGGCGACGGCTCTTGCGCAGTTGCTTCAGCGCGGCAGCCGTGTCGCGCTTGAAATCGCTCAGGGATCGAATGTCTTCCGCCAGTCGGATCATGCATTCAATTTACATTAAATTGAGTGCTGCCAGGTATAAGTCTACCGTCCAAACCGCCCGACAGCCTCATCCCCACCCGAAACGTGACCTCGATCGGCTTCGCGACATCCTTCTTCGTCGCGGCGGCAGGCAGGGTACGCCGGTTTGCTTTTTGGTTTCCGCCCGGTAGATCGAACACCCTTTCCCTTGGTACTGTCTCTCGCAGCGATTGCGATTTGAGGGGGAAAGCATGGCGTGCGAAAAGGAAGAACTGAGACACGTGCCGCTGTTTGGCCTTCTGGACGACGAGGAGCTCGGGCTGCTTAGCTCGCTGGTCGAGTTGCGGAAGTTCGCGGCGCGGCAGCGCATCTACAAGATCGCCGACGCCGCCGACCGCGCCTATGTCATGCTCTCGGGCGCGGTGCGCGTGACCACGCTCGATGAGGATCACCAGGAGGTGGTCGTGGACGAGCCGCGCCACGGCGAGTTCTTCGGCTTCGCGTCGATGATCGACCAGGTGCCGCACCGCACCAGCGCGCATGCCCTGGAAGACTCGACCTGCCTGGAGGTAAACCGCGCCGCCATCGAGACCTTGCTGCTGCGCAAACCGATGGCCGGCATGGACATGATGACCGCGCTCGGCCGCCAGTTTCACGCCGCGCAGGAGCTGGTGCGCCGCCGCGCCAGCCGCAATGCCAACGAAGTGATCGAGGAGGAGAGCACGCTGAGCCAGCGCATCGCCGACTCGGTCGCGCACTTCGGCGGCTCGTGGACCTTCATCATCACCTGCGGCGTGGCGCTCACCGTCTATATCTGTATCAATGCGCTGCTCAGGGGCCGCGCCTGGGATCCCTATCCCTTTATCCTGCTCAATCTCTTTCTCTCGATGCTGGCGGCTATCCAGGCGCCGGTCATCATGATGAGTCAGAACCGCCAGGACATGAAGGACCGGCTGCGCAGCGAACTCGACTACTCTGTCAATCGCCGGGCTGAGTCCGAGATCCAGGGCCTCGCCGTGAAGTTGCACATGCTCACGGACAAGATCGAGGACATCGACGAGATGCTGCGCGGCCAGCCCGCCCCATCCCAGCAAAGCTAGGGTGGGGAATTCATGATCCACTAATCACCATTCATTGGCGCTCGCCACCGTGCAAACAGGAACAGTAATTCGATGCAAAGAATGGTGACTAACACAATCTTATCGACATGATCGTTTCGTGGATCGAACAGCATGAATAACAAAAATGGCTGTACCGGCGAGGAGAATGCCGAAAGCTGCCAGCCACTTGTACTTCGGAAAGCAATAGCAGACGAAGACAATTCCGCCCCAGGCAACATAAGCCTTTATTCCATTTGGACCCAGATCTTTCCCAAGGGCGCCGCCGCCACGCTCGTGCAACGCAGCCGAAGCCATGGAACCGGCAAATATGGCCAGCATCGCGACATAGCTATAGGCAGAAAACTCCCCGATAACAACGCCAAGCCATCCGGGATGTCCTGCACTGCGCCAGACCTTCATGCGGGTGCCCATCCTAGCAAAAGCTACGGTGGGCAAAAGCTACGGTGGGGTAGTTTGCCGACGCAGCAACACCAGCACCGCCAGCCCGCCCAGCCACGCGCTCGCCGCGCACCACACCATCACCGACCGATAGCCTGCAAAGAAAGCGCGAT
>DASQRJ010000542.1:0-10591 GCA_035642955.1 Acidobacteriaceae bacterium | reverse complement strand
GCACTGCAGCCGTACGGCGCAGCTTCAGTGCATGGGGTGTGAACAGTTTGAACGGGATCGCCAGTTGTACCAGAGGCGCACTGAGGAAATAGAAGACGTTCGCGCCGAAGATGGAATACATGACCTGAAGCGAGTCCACTTCACAGAGCTCGCCGGTACGGATGCCTTCGGCCACGGCCTGCTGGAGTTTGTCAACGAGCGGCTTGAATACGGTGCGAAAGAAGAGAAATCCACCCTCGCCGCGCTGGTAACGGACCATCTCCTGCTGCATCAGGCTTTGGAATTCGCGCTGGGTCAGGATGCGATCGAAATGATTCACGGCCGAGCGCAAAAGACGCTCCCCGGCACTGTATGCCGGATCGAGAGCAGCGAGAGCGCTCTTCACAACCTCCGCCGAGACCTCTTCGACCGCCGACGCGTAGAGACCCTGCTTGTCCTTGAAGTAGTAATAGAGCAGCGCCTTGTTGACCTTGGCCGACTTCGCGATGGCATCGGTGCGGGCGCCGGAAAGACCATGGGTGCTGAATTCGCGGACCGCTGCCCGCAGGATGTTTCTGCGTGTGTGGTCGGCGCGCTCCTGAGTTTTTCGGAGTAGGGGCATGGGTATATTGACTAACCGGATAGTTAAATTATACCTGTGGCACGTTGACGGAGGAGAAGCAGGTTCCTTCGCCTGACGCGCTTTTCATGCGGGTTTACCGAAGAATGACGCGGTCCACAGCATCCGGCCGAGATAGAGAATCGGCTGCTACTACGGCTTGCCAATCGGCCTCAATGCAACCGAGGAGGTATATCTACAACGAAAGTGTTAGCCGTGCCCTATTTGCCAGTCTACAACTAATGGGTCATATCAGCAGGCGTTGAGCATGTCATCGGCCCGAAAATGGCTTGCGGAGAGTAATTCCACCTATCGTGAATGGATGGTTGTTGCGCGATGTGTGAACAATATGCTCATGACACGAAAGTGTGAGAGTTTTCAGGGGAAATAGTGCAATTTGATGACTATTCGGAGCCGAATAACTGTGTATCATCCCTTCAGTTACCCACGTGTTCTGCCACGAATGTTGAGCTCGGGGACTTAAGTACGAAGTTGAGCTGGATTACGCATTTGCTGTGGTGAACCTGCAAAATGCTCCGCATCGCTCTTCTTTACCTTCATCGGACCGCGGTTTGAAGCTGATGAATGATTTGTACCCTCCGGGGTATGTACTGCCGATGCTGTTGAGCTTTTGCCGGGCGCGCAAACGCCCTCGATAAATCAGACACGCCAGTGATCCTGGTTCGTGAGTCGACTCCCCGCTCGGAAAGCACAGCGGACGGAGCCATGTGCAACTGCTGTACGTATCCGGCCGAACTGCTTCGAGATGGCAGTTTTGTAGGGATCTGAATATCCGATGTTGTTGATGTTTCCATTCAGAGAATCGCCGAGCCTCACAGAAGTTGCTGTCAGCAGCTTGAAGGTTGTTGAGAGCCATTCCTCGACGCATCGCCCGGGAGATATGGCCGCTGCGAAGCGTTGTTCTATGCAGACAGCCGTACCTCGGCGTCAAAAGTGTTGTTCTAACAGGACCGGTACCAAGCCAGCCTGTCGTAATGCGCGCAGCGCTTTACAGCTTGCGCTTCCGCCTCCTTAACACCGTTTGGCTCTGAGGATTCTGGTCGTTCGGCAACTGGAGCCGGATGAAGACAGTTCCCGCCGAGCCAAGAATAACGCTCATCTGAAGTGTCCAACGCGCCAGGAGCCTCTGGCCGAACGCGGAACTGCGCCATAAATAGCAGGCTGAAACTTCTTGGTCTGATCTCAAGCGAAAGACGCGCAAGACCCGGGTCGACCTGGGTCGTTGAGACATTCGCATAACAGCTTGGTAGCTCTCTACCCCCTTCAGGAGAATTATGTTGTTAACAAGTAGATGCTGTTCACATGTGGGCCAGACAGCAAAGCGGTTGACCCTCACCGCTTTCGCCATCATTTCCGGACTTGCGCTATCTCAGCCGGCTCTTGCGGCGAATATCACAGTTGCCAGCCCCGTGAGTGGCACGACCGTCGCATCCCCGCTATGGGTGCGTGCTCATAACGTCGGATGCGATGGCTTGGCGCCTACCGCTTTCGGATACTCGGTCGACAGCAGCAGCACCCTGACCACGGGTGTGACACATTACGACATCGATGTCACCAAGCTCGGTATCGGCTCCGGAACGCATACCATTCATTTCAAATCGTGGACCAGCAAGGGTATATGCCCGGTGATCACCACCACCTTTAAGGTCTCGGGAGCCACCGCCACTGCCAGTTCTGGCGATTCCACCTCCAGCGGTTCCGCGACGACCTCCGGGTCGATCCCCTCCATCGCGGTCGCCTCGGCAAATCTGGACGGCAAGGGCTGGATCGCTCAGCAGGATGCGGGCACGCCGGGAGACGCGAGAGGATCGAGCTCGTTCCCAGCGACTACCCCGTTATATGACGATGCCCGTGAGTTCTACATGACGTATTCAAAGCATGGCGGCGAGCGTTGGCACGTTTCCTTTGCTAAAGACGCGAGTGCGACTCACTTCGTCTATGACACGTACGTTTACATCGTCGACCCGGCGCAGGTAGCGAATCTTGAGCTGGACATGAACCAGGTTATGTCCAATGGCGCGACAGTGATCTTCGGCACGCAATGCTCCAGCTACACGAAGACCTGGGAGTACACCTATGTGTCGGGCGGCGCTCATTGGAAATCGTCCAATATCCCCTGCAATCCCAAGACCTGGGCTGCAAAGAGCTGGCACCACATCCAGATCGCTTCTCATCGCAATAGCAGCGGAGTTGTGACCTACGACTGGGTGAACGTGGACGGAACCCACCGCGTCTTCCAGAACGCCACCGTTTTCTCCGCCGAGCAGCTGGGCTGGGCAAAGGGCGATCTGCTCATCAACTTCCAGATGGACGGAGTGAACGAGGGCAGCGGGTCGATTACCGCCTACATCCACAAAATGACGATCTTCCGCTGGTAAAGGGAGTGATGCCTGGCAAAGTGGCCGCCTTCCGGGGCGGCCACTTTTTTTGAGCTCCGGTTCTACAGGAGATCTCTAATGAAAAAGCTGACGTCTCGATCTCCGCATGCGGGAAACCGTGCGTGGCCTTCATTCTGTATCCAACTGAGCTGGTGCTGCCAATGATTGGTGCCGAAGAAGGGACTCGAACCCCCACACCCTTGCGAGTACATGGACCTGAACCATGCGCGTCTGCCAATTCCGCCACTTCGGCACGGGTAGGAGCAAATTCCCCAGCAAGTTCACTGAAGCGGGAATCTGCCTTCAGTCCAGCGGGGTGCTGGACGGCAGCAGTGGCTAGTCTCGCAAAGGCACCCGGGAATGTCAAACCTGCCATTCGGGAGGATGCTCCGTGCTTGTAGACTGCAGGGGCGGAGCTGCAAAAAGAGGAACCTACGACAATGACGGAAGCAAACGGCGCAACGCCGGCACCTCTGCTAGAGACCGATGCAAAGGAAATCCGGCGCCTGACTCACGATATGAACAACGCGCTGGAGATCATCGTGCAGGCCAGCTACCTGGTGAACACCACGGCGCTGAGCGACCAGGCGCGGGAGTGGATGAAACTGCTGGATCTCGGCATCGAGCAGGCTACCGGGCTGAACCGCGAACTCCGCGAGTTTGTGCGAATGCGCAGCTAGAGTATTTTCACGATTGCTGGAGGGGACGGCGCGAGAGAGATGCTCGCGCCGTGCCTTGCTCCTAGGAAACCAGCTTCGCGTCCAGAGATATCTCGGTATTGCCGGCGAAGAGCCGTGAGATGGGACAGCCGGCCTTCGCATCCTGGGCGGCCTTGTCGAATGCCCCCTGGTCGGCGCCCGGCACCTTCGCGGTGGTGGTCAGCTTGATCTTGGTAATGGTGGGCTTGTCGTCCTTCTTCTCGAAGGTGACTGCAGCCGTGGTTTCGAGTGACTCAGGTTTCAGATTGGCGCCCGTCAACTGCGCGCTGAGTGCCATAGTGAAGCATCCGGCGTGGGCCGCGGCGATGAGTTCTTCGGGGTTGGTGCCGATTCCGCTCTCAAAGCGCGTGCTGAAAGAGTATTGCGCGTCCTTCAAGACGCCGCTATCCGTCGAGATGCGGCCCTTCCCGTCCTTCAGTCCGCCCTGCCACACTGCTGTTGCTTTCCGGTCCATACGTGCTCCTCTGTGAAGTTGTCGTCTGTGATTCTGTCTGACGTCACATTCTATGAGATGCGTGTCGATTCCGGATGAATCGGCCACCGGCAATGGGATAGGCTCACCCTCATGTCGTCTGCATCTGCTGCCCAAGGGGAGTCTGTCGAAGCGCGGAACAACCGCGATTCGGAGCACATGTGTCAGTGGTGTCCGAATTGCGCGTCGCGCCTGGAAAGCAGCCGCTGCAAGCTGATCTGCCTGCGGTGTGGCTACTATATGAGCTGCGCGGACTACTACTAGAGCGGCCCCAAACCCCACGGGCCTGAATTTCAGCAGCGTAGGCCTGCGCGCGATCCTGTCCATTTGCGACAAAAAGGGCCAGCCAGCCCCGCTTTATCGATATCTCGCTTACAATTACGGTGCCTTCATGTTCGACGTTCCCATACGACGGAATGTCGGCGTTTCTCTTGCGGTTGGATTTGCACAAAGGAGATTCCCTTGCGTACCGCCCATTGTCTTGCCTGCTGCGCTGCCTTGGCTCTCGCCGCGTTTGCCCCCGGGCCGCTGCACGGGCAGCTTTTCGAGATGAATCACGGACACCATCCCGGTGTCACTCTGACTCCGCAGGAAGAGACAACCATCGACCGGTTGGAAAGCCTCGGAACCTTACCGAGCGGCTCCTGGCGCTATCACGAGGGCGATGTGCCGCACGGCGAGGATCCATCGCTGGACGACAGCGGCTGGCAGCAAGTGAACGCTCACCCGGAACGCCATCATCGGCTGACGGCGCCGAAAGAAGCAGTATGGTTCCGTCGCGAGATCGAAGTGCCGCAGACATTAGACGGTTACGATCTGACCGGCGCGCGGGTATGGTTTCGCTTCCGCGCCAACGCCAACGGGCCGGTGCCGGAGATCATCTATTTCAACGGCCGCCGCGTGGCCCTGGGTGAAGACCTGGAGCCCGTTGTCCTCTTCGACGATGCGAAGCCGGGGGAGAAGATCCTGGTGGCAGTCAAGCTCCTGCCCAGTGCCGATGAAAAGCATATTGCCGGCGTCGATCTCAATCTTGAACTCCCGCCGAGCCGCCCCAATCCCTCCGATCTGCGCACGGAGTTCATCACTGCCGCTCTTCTGATTCCATCGCTGTCGAAGGATGTCTCCGCCGACCAGGCGACACTCGCGAAAGCAATGGGCGACGTAGACCTGACCGCGCTGGACAGCAAGAATCAATCGAGGTTCGATGCCTCGCTGAAACGGGCGCAGCAGTCGCTCGAACCGCTGAAGCCGACCCTTCAGCAGGCCGACATGCACCTGACGGGCAACTCGCATATCGACGTGGCGTGGCTGTGGCCGTGGACCGAGACCGTCGATGTCGTCAAGCGCACCTTCGGCACTGCGGTGCAGTTGATGTACGAGTATCCGACATACACCTACACGCAATCTGCCGCGCTGTACAGTCAGTGGGTCGCCGACAACTATCCCGACTTGAATGACGAGATCAAGAAGCGCATCCAGGAAGGCCGCTGGGAGCTTGTCGGCGGCATGTGGTTGGAACCGGATCTGAACATGCCGGATGGTGAATCGCTGGTGCGTCAGATCCTCGTCGGGCAAGAGACCTTCCAGAAGCTCTACGGCACGACGACGCGCATCGGATGGAATCCCGATTCGTTCGGTTACAACTGGCAACTGCCGCAGATCTACAAACGCTCCGGCATCGACTATTTCGTGACGCAGAAGATGGCCTGGAACGACACCAATCAGTTGCCGTTGAAGCTCTTCTGGTGGGAATCGCCCGATGGCAGCAAGGTGCTGACATACTTTCCCCACGACTATGCCAACACCGATCTGAACCCGGTCAGGCTGGCGCAAAACACGGTGGAGGCACGCAACCGGGCGCCCGGCATGGATGAAGTGATGGATCTCTTCGGTGTGGGCGACCATGGCGGCGGTCCGACACGCGCCATGCTGGACCAGGGGTTGCACTGGATGCAGCCGGACAAGGTGGTGCCGCGCTCTGAATTCGGAACTGCCCAGCCCTATTTCTCCAAGGTCGAAAAGGAGATCGCGCCGGATTCGCCGACATGGAATTACGAAACGCTGGCGAAGGGAGACACCAAGCTCCCCACGCCGGGCGCTGGTCAGATCAGCATTCCCACCTGGAATGACGAGCTGTACCTGGAGTTTCACCGCGGCGTCTTCACCACGCAGGCCAATCACAAACGCAACATGCGGCAGAGCGAGGAGTGGCTGCTGAATGCGGAGAAGTATGCCTCGCTGGCATGGCTGGATGGGCGGAACTATCCCCAGACGGAACTGACCGACGCGTGGAAGCATGTGCTCTTCAATCAGTTCCACGACCTGGCTGCCGGGTCGGGAATCGGTGTCATCTATCAGGACGCGCAGAAGGACTACAACCAGGTGCACTGGGCGGCGAATGAGATCACATCCAAATCTCTCGATACGGTTCAGGCGCACGTGAACACACACGTGCCCGCGGGCAGCGTGCCGGTGCTGGTGGTGAACCCGCTGGGCTGGGACCGTTCGGGAGTGGTGGAGGCAAAGGTAGAGATGCCTTCCGCGACGCCCGAAGGCATCTCGATCCTGGATGCGAAGGATCATGTGCTGCCGTCGCAGATTGTCGAAAGCGACAAGAAGACGAATACGTATCATTTACTGTTCCGTGCAGAGGGTGTGCCATCCCTCGGCTACGAGGTGCTGCATGCGGTGCCCGGAAAGCGGCCTGCTGTTTCAGATGTAAAGGCCGATGGAATGACCATCGAGAACGCGACGCTGCGTGTGACCGTCGATCCCCAGAGTGGCTGCATCCGCTCTCTCTATGACAAAAAGGCGAACTTTGAGACCCTGGCGGCAAACGCCTGCGGCAACCAGTTGCAGGCATTCAAGGACAAGCCGAAGGAGTACGACGCTTGGAATATCGATCCTGGGACCTTGGATGTACCGCCAACGCTGCTGGACAAGGCAGACTCCGTGACCTTGACCGAACATGGACCACTGCGGGCAACCATTCGGGTGGCCCGCACCTGGCAGAGCTCGAAATTCGTACAGGAGATCACGCTTTACGCCGGCTCCGACCATGTGGTGGTGACCAATGACTTCGACTGGCACGAGCGCCACATTCTGCTGAAGGCTGCGTTTCCACTTGCGGCCTCCGGGCCATTTGCAACCTATGAAATTCCCTATGGCACCATCGAGCGGCCGACGACGCGGAACAATAGCGTCGAGAAGGCCAAGTTCGAGGTGCCCGCGCTGCGCTGGGCGGATCTGGGCGATGGCCGGCATGGCATGAGTCTCATCAATGAGTCGAAGTACGGCTATGACGCAGCGAACAACGTGCTGCGGCTCAGCTTGCTGCGCGCACCCACGGAGCCCGATCCCGAAGCCGATCAGGGACACCATCACTTCAGCTACGCGCTCTATCCCCACAGCGGCGACTGGAAACAGGCGCTGAGTGTCCGTCACGGTTACGACTTCGATTACAAACTCAAAGGTATGCAAGTCGAGGCGCATGCCGGCGAGTTGCCGCAGCGGCACTCCTTCGCCGGGATTGCGGAGACGAACGTGGTTCTGACTGCGATGAAGCGGAGCGAGGATGGCAAGGGGCTGGTGATGCGCTTCTATGAGTCGGCGGGCAAGAGCGGCAACGTCACCCTGACCGTGCCTCCGGGAGCGACGTCGGCCACCGTGGCCAACCTGATGGAGAAGCCGGAAGGTGCGGCGCTCAGCGTGACCGGGGACAAGGTGACCGTGCCGGTGACGCCGTACGAGATCCAGACGGTGCGGGTGGATTACTCGCCGGCGGCTGCTCAGTAAGCGAACTTGACCAATCACGGTAAGGGCGTGGCTTCGGGCCGCGCCCTTTCCGTCTGCATCGAATGCGTCTGCCGGCGCAACGACCCAACGTGGCGGCACGCTAGACTGTAGGGTTCGGCGCAGCGAGCCCGGACGCGAAGGAGAACGATGAAGGCACTGGCGAAGAGCCGCCGCGAGCGCGGCCTGTGGCTGGAGGATGTTCCGGAACCGGAGTACGGCATCAATGATGTGCTGATCCGCGTCCGCTATACCGGCATCTGCGGGACGGACGTCCACATCTTCGACTGGGACGAATGGGCGCAGAAGACCATTCCGGTGCCCATGGTGATCGGCCACGAGTTTGTTGGCGAGATCGTCGAGGTCGGGTCCAACGTGAACGACTTTCACCCCGGTGACATCGTCAGCGGCGAGGGACATGTCACCTGCGGGCGTTGCCGCAACTGTCTTGCCGGCCGCCGTCACCTCTGCGCGTTCACCTCCGGCGTGGGCGTGAATCGCCCCGGCGCCTTCGCGGAATTTGTCACCTTGCCGATGAGCAATATCTGGCGGCACGAACCAAATGTGAACCAGGAAGTTGCCGCAATCTTCGATCCCTTCGGCAACGCGGTCCATACGGCGTTGTCGTTTCCTGTGCTGGGTGAGGATGTGCTGATCACCGGAGCAGGGCCAATCGGCATCATGTGCATTCCCGTGGTGAAGCGCGCCGGCGCGCGGCATGTGGTCATCACGGACCTGAATCCCTACCGGCTGGAACTGGCGCGAAAGATGGGCGCGACGCTCGCCGTGAACACCGCGGAGACACCACTGACCGAAGTGCAGAAACAGCTTGGGATGCTGGAAGGCTTTGACGTCGGCCTCGAGATGTCCGGCAACGGGAGCGCCTTCCGCGAGATGATCGCCAACATGTCGCACGGCGGCAAGATCGCCGTGCTGGGCATTCCGGCAAAGGAGATCGCTCTGGATTGGTCCAAGGTGATCTTCAACATGATCACCATCAAGGGCATTTACGGCCGCGAGATGTACGAGACGTGGTACAAGATGTCGGTGATGATTCACTCCGGCCTGGATATCTCGCCGGTCATCACCCACCGCTACAGCTATGCGGACTATGAGCAAGGTTTTACCGCGATGCGATCGGGCCAGACTGGCAAAGTGGTGCTGGACTGGACGGGGCTCATCGCCTAGCGAGGGAACTGGCCGGCCTGCAATAACGTATTGAGGCGGAGCGAGGACGCATCCATGGAAAACGAACTATCTTTGAACCTCCCCGGTGAGCTGCCTTCGGCTGAACCGCCGGTACAGCATGGCCCACGGTGGGTTTTCTTCGGCAGCGACGGATTGCGCGCAGGTTGGAGCGCCCTATCGTTCCTCGTGATCGTTCTCCTTCTGGGCAAAATCACGATGACCATTGTGTCGAAGTTCATTCTGCACGGCCACCATATGGACCCAAACGCCCCGACCTCACCCGAGCGGGCTGCGATCGGCGAGGTTGTGTCGTTGCTGCTGGTCCTGGTGGCTAGCTGGATCATGGCGCGCATCGAAGGTCGCCGCCTCGCGGTCTATGGTTACTCGGGACGATCCAAGCTGGCGCGATTTGTTGCCGGTGGTGTGTGGGGCTTTGTGGCGCTCTCGATACTGGTGGGCACGCTGTGGAAGAC
Organism: Acidobacteriaceae bacterium; assembly: GCA_035642955.1. Classification (GTDB taxonomy): domain Bacteria; phylum Acidobacteriota; class Terriglobia; order Terriglobales; family Acidobacteriaceae; genus KBS-83. The sequence continues at coordinate 950 of DASQRJ010000542.1, read as the reverse complement.
GCATCTGCTGGCCTTCGATGGCGGCCATCTGGCGGGTGGGACCGCCTGGAAATACGCCTTTGCATGGCTGGGAATGTTTGTCGTCGTGGGGATCTTCGAAGAATCGCTGTTGCGCGGTTATCTGCAATACACGTTGACCCGAGGCATCGGCTTCTGGTGGGGCGCGCTGGTCATGTCGATCCTCTTCGGCGCGATCCATGGATCGAACAAAGGGGAATCGCCGGTGGGCCTCTTCTCCGCGGGCGCGGTGGGTCTCGTCTTCTGTATCAGCCTCTGGTACACCGGATCCCTATGGTGGGCTATCGGCTTCCATGCCACGTGGGACTGGGCCCAGACATTCTTCTACGGAACACCGGACAGCGGCATGATTGCACGCGGCCATTTGCTGTCGGAGCATCCACTCGGACCGCTGCTCTGGAGCGGTGGTCCCACCGGGCCGGAGGGCAGTCTGTACATCGTCCCGCTGCTGCTGATCATGGCGCTCGCCATGTGGCTGTGGTGGCGTGGACGCGGGGTGACGACCGCATATCGCCAGGACGTCTAGCGGCGAGAGTTTCTTTTATCGAAGGCGGTCGCTGGCCGGTGTGGCTGGACACCAGCGATCGACCGTCACAAAGCGAATGCCCCTGTCCGTAGCCGTCGCCAGCAGGTTCGCGGTTGCTGTCACGCTGCGGCGGCGATCGGTGCCCATCTCCAGATGTCCGCCATCGTGCATCAGCAGGTTGCTGCCGCGATGCCTCCGCTGGTTGTGCGCCATGCCGCGCCGCAGGCGCAGCTCGATCTCCGCGGCGGATTTGGCCTTCCAGTCCCACGAGGTCACGTTCCACAGTACCGGCGTAAGCCGCAGTTGCGCAGCTACGTGGAAGACTGCCGGGTTGCGTGCTCCGAAAGGCGGGCGGAAGAAGCGCACGCGGTCGCCGATGATGTCCTCGATCAGCGCCGCGGCATCG
>DASQRJ010000541.1:0-2890 GCA_035642955.1 Acidobacteriaceae bacterium | reverse complement strand
TTGTCCACGCGCACCGGTTCTTCGGAGTGCAGCGCTTTCTGGATCGGGCAGTCCTCGTAGGGATAGGGGGTGCCATCGGCCTTCGAGTGGTGGACCAGGTCGTGCGTGTTCTTGCCGATGATCTCGGCCACGGTGTAGCCGAACATGCTGGCGCCGGTCTCGTTGCAGAAGGTGAGGTTGCCGTGGATATCGAGTCCCCAGATGCCGTCGCCGACGGATGCAAGGATCGACTCGCGCTGCCGCATCAGCGCATGCAGCTTCTCTTCGGCATCGGTCTGCTCCGTGATGTCGATGCCGTGGCTGAGCACGATGGGCTCGGTGCCGGGCAACTGCAAGAGCTTGTTGCGATAGGCGACGACGGCCGACTGGCCGTTCGGGCGTTTGAAGTAGAAGAGACCCTGATGCTCGTGCTGCTCGTTCAGCGCGGTGACGTACTGCTCGTAGTCGCGTTTGTGATCGTCGGCGATGTAGTCGAAGAGCGGGGTGCCGACGATCTCCTCCGGCGTGTGACCGAGGATGGCGGCGGCGTGCGAGTTGATGGACTGGATGTTGCCGTCCAGGTCGTGGGTGCAGATGATGCCGAGCGAGCCTTCGACCAGTTGGCGATAGCGCGCCTCGCTGGTGCGCAGGCGATCGAGCTCCTGGCGCTGCTCGGTGACATCGATGCCGGTGGTGATGATGAAGTTGATGTCGCCCTGCGGATCGTTGAGCGAGCTGGCGGTCCAGGCGATGCGGCGCATGCCGCCATCGCGGGTGCGCCAGTGCATCTCGTAGCTGCCGTCGAGCTTGCCGGCGCGCGCCTGTTCGAACATGCGCAGGGCGTGCTCGCGCTCTTCGGCAGGGAAGAGCTCTTCCGGGAAGGAGCGGCCGACCAGCTCGGCGAAGCTGAATCCGCTCACCGTTTCGCAGGCGCGGTTGAAGCGCACGATACGTCCCGCGGTGTCGAGCACCAGAACCAGCGCGTGGATCGAATCGAGGACGGAGGTGACGAAGTTGCGCTCGACGGTGAGCGCGCGTTCGATGCGCTGGCGCGAGCGCACCACACGATCCTGCTGGTTGGTTTTGGTGTAGAGCTCCAGGCGCGTGATGATCTGGCGCGCCAGAACTTCCAGCGTGCGGCCATGCTCGCGCGTGAACATATTCGGCTCGGGCGAGCACACGGCGATGGTGCCGAGCACCGCACCCGATGGCGCGAAGATCGGCGCCGCGGCATAGGAGCGGCAGTAGGTGGTGGCGGCAAGCGGCACGCCGGAGGGCGCAAAGCGATAGTCCTGCGCGGCGTCGTCGATCACCATCGCGTTCGGTTCGAGGATGGTGTACTGGCAGGCCGAGGTGGCGCGCGGCTGCTGGCGGCTCAGAAAGCCGATGCGCGATTTGAACCAGACACGACTGGAGTCGATGAACGAGATGAAGGCGTAAGGTGCGCGACAGAAGCTGGCTGCAAGGCGAGTGATCTCATCCAATGCCGGGTCCGGCAAGGTATCGAGAATTTCGTACTGAGCGAGAGACTTGAGCCTCTCGGCTTCATCTCTTTGCATCATGGTCGGGATGACAATCTGCATGAACGAGGAGGAAGAATCGCCTGCAAGCATTCTGTCAAAGTGGACCGGGTGAGCCACTGCCACAATTGGTGCAGACAGGGCGGCAAACCGGTCAAAATCCGTTACTTGCGTGATTCTCCTTTCGGGTAAGGTGGATTTCCTGAAAACCAATCGCGGATGATTACCGGCGCGCTTTCCATGGAGAAACCGCACGTCACTCCAGCCGTATGATGCCGTCCAGGGGTTGGCTCATCCTAGCGGAGCAGGGCCGGTGGATTTCGTGGAAACTTCTTTCTCGCCGCGCCGGCGAGTTCGCATCTGCAAATTGACAGAGAGTTTCTCCCCTGGAGCGTTCCCAGGCGTAGGCTTGCTTCGGCAGGAGCTTTCGCGGCCCGGCGTCGGCCAGCATGCGAGCAGATTGATATACTTAAGCGAGTTGTGACGCGCCGACGCGAAGACTTTTGCCGGGTCCATTTCCTCTGAGCAGCGTCCAATACGTGGTTCCCACGATGAGCGAACATCTCCGTTCCATCCAGTCTCCCGCCGACATCAAGCGGATGTCGATCGCGGAGCTTACCGAGCTGGCTCAGGAAATCCGTGAGCTGCTGATCAGCAGTCTGTCGAAGACCGGCGGCCACCTGGGACCGAACCTGGGCGTGGTCGAGCTGACGCTGGCCATGCACTACGTCTTCGATACGCCGACCGACAGGTTCCTCTTCGACGTAAGCCATCAAACCTACGTGCACAAGCTGTTGACCGGCCGCGCGGAGCATTTCCATACCATCCGCCAGGCGGGCGGCCTGAACGGCTTCATGCTGCGCACCGAATCGGAGCACGACGCGTACGGCGCCGGACATGCCGGAACCGCGCTCTCCGCCGCGCTGGGCATGGCGGTGGCCCGCGACCTGGCGGGTACGCACGAGAACGTGGTGGCGGTGGCGGGCGATGCCGCCTTTACCAACGGCATTTCGTTTGAGGCGCTGAACAACATCGGAGAGTCGACCAAGCGGCTGATCGTTGTGCTGAACGACAACGAGTGGTCGATCGATCGTAATGTCGGCGCTATTGCCAGCTACCTCCACAAGGTGGTGACGAACGAGCACTACACCCACCTGCATGCGCGTGCCGGGCGGCTCATCGAGCGTTTTGGCGGCAAGACCGCCACGAAAGTTGTACGCAAAGCCGAAGAAGCAGCGAAGGGGCTGCTCTGGCCCTCCATGCTCTTCGAGGAGTTCGGGCTCAACTACTACGGTCCGCTGGATGGGCACAACATCGAGTTGCTGATCGGCACCTTCAAGTTCCTCAAGCGGCAACAGATGCCGGTGCTGCTGCACATCCTGACCCAGAAG
>DASQRJ010000540.1:0-2223 GCA_035642955.1 Acidobacteriaceae bacterium | reverse complement strand
CCTGCAGAAACTCCAGGTAGCGCCACTCACCGTTCCGTTGTTCCTCGAGGGCCGCCTACGTCGTGATCGACGGGACGCTGATCCCGGTCGACCGGGTCGCCGCGGACAAGCCGTTCTACTCTGGCAAGCACAAGAAGCACGGCCTGAACCTGCAGGTCATAGCCAGCCCGGATGGCGACATCCTGCGGGTGTCCGGGGCACTGCCCGGATCGGTGCACGACAAGAAGGCCGAGTGGATCTGGGGCGTCCTGGCCGAGCTGGGGGCCGCCGGGCTGATCGTCCTAGCCGACAAGGGTTACCAGGGCGGCGCGTACGCGAAGGTCCCGTATAAGGGGAAGAACAAGCCCGCATCACAGAAAGAAGCCAATAAGGCGCACGCGAAACTGCGGTCACCCCGGCGAGCGTGCGAACGCCCAGCTCAAGACCTGGAGGATTCTCCGCAAGCTCCGGTGCTGCCCCTGGCGCGCCGGACAGCTCGCCAAGGCCATCCATGTTTTGCAGGTCCGCGAGGCAAACGCAGGATGAAAAAGGCTCACTGTTCGGTTACGTCTGCGCCGATCTGGCGTTCTCCGACCGGTCCTCGCTACCCGGATTCGGCACCTACACGGCAGCGCGGCTCACCCGGGCGCAAGCCATGCTAACGACTCACTGGCCCCATCGTGCTTTCACCCGTAACTTCTCGGCATCGGCGCCTGTTGCTTCTCGATGGCCGCGAGAATACCGTCCCAGAGGAGAATCCTCGCCTCAAGCGCGCTATTGATGGTGCTACTGCATTCCTTCCAGCAGTTATCGTCGTCGCCGCACAGATCTGCCAGCATCTGCATCGCCATAGGAGTGTGCTCCTCGCTGTCCACCTGGATATGGCGGGCCAGGTAATCGCAGAAGGTATCGAGGCTTTTCTCATCCGCGCGGACCGCCACGACCTGATCGAACATATCAGGGATGAGATCCTCGCGGCCGAAGGCGAATGCCGCCGCCTGGCAATGCACCGGCGCGTTCTCGATAAAGTCGCAGGTCGCCCTTACGAACCCGGCCGACGGCTTGGGCGCGGCGACCGCTTCGAGTGACGACAGGACAGGCTTGCCATCTCTCAGGAGGGCTATGAATGCGTCGATGGCCGCGGTACTCGCGCCCGATTCGGTCATGCCGCGCAGGTAGAGTTCGAAGTGACTGATGAAACCCTGGCTCAGCTCATCGCTTTCTTCCACTAGCACGATGTCGTTGATGAGGCGGCGGCTGCTGGTGGCGCCCGTGGGTATCCACGGAACGTTCACGCAGGTAAGTTCCCGCTGCAGGGACTTGAGCAGCGACATGAAATCCCATACGGCGAACACGTGATGCTCCATGAACGTGTTGATCGCCGTGATGGTGTTCAGCTGCTTGTACATCGGATGAGTAACGACCTTGACCCGGATGGGCTCGATCTCTTCGGTCAGCCAATCGATACGTGAGTGGGTCTCGCCCCAGTTGTACCTCGACATTATGCGGTCCTCTCTGTTGGCTCGCACATGGCGTGGGTTACCAGCGCGCGGCTGAACTGCGTTAGTTGCTTGATTTAGACCCGAGAATTTACGTCCTGTCGGCCCACATATGGCCGGACCGCTGCTCCCCACTGGCAAAAGCGCGGGCGCCCGAATTTAGCGTCTGTCACCTCGCCCGTCATCGATCTGGATCTACCGTCACAGAGGGACTGCGCAGCTACGAGATACATCAAAACTGGCTACGTTCTCGCGGATCCGGTGCGTGGTCGCTACCAAGGCAGAGGCAGGCCGTCGCGGAAGAAACCGCCGGTGGGTCCGGAGTCAGGCAATGTCGCCGCCCAGACCACGCTCGCCGCGCCGGCGGCGACGGGACGGCCCATGTCGGTGGCGACCCAGCCGGGGCAGACCGCGTTCACCAGGACCCGGTGGCCGTGCAGTTCGGCGGCGAGCATCCGGGCGAGCGCGTTGAGGGCGGTCTTCGATGCTTTTTGACATCGCTTCGACGGCCAGACGGTGAGTCGACGGACGGTATAACGATAGTTTGTTGGATCAGGGAAAGGTGCAGGTCACGGCCTCGTCAGTCGGCCGCCGAGGGAAAGCATCTGCGCAGGTGGAAGCAGGAAAGTGGATATCAGCGCTTCGGTCTCAGCAAACCACCGATAACTTAGGTGATGCGCTGAGTGATCGACAGGTTCACGGATAACGCGCGCTGACCCGATGCTGCCGTTATGGACGGCTCCCG
>DASQRJ010000539.1:0-4648 GCA_035642955.1 Acidobacteriaceae bacterium | reverse complement strand
GGCTCACCTCAAGCATCCGGTCAGAGTCCCCGATCAACTCCGGCAGCCGCACCAAAGCAGCCAGATCCACAACCGACGGCGCCTGACCGCCCGAGCGCGTAGAGGAAGAAGACCTCGCGGAATGCACCACGATTGCCGCTGTTAGCGGAGCAGTTGCGATATTCGTATCGATATTCGTACCTGGCGTGGTGGCCGGCGTGGTCGCCAGGGTCGCTTGGTCGCATACGGAACGCAGTACCTGAAGCAGCTCTCCGCGGCGCGGACTCTTCACTGCTCCCGTCAAGCCGGCCAGTGTTCCATCGAGAGCAATCAGATCCATCGCCGGCTGACTGGAGCGCGCTTCCTCCGCAAAATCCTCCAGGTGCAGGTCGGGGAGTGCTCCATCCAATAAGGTGGCATGTGGCTGGGTCCGTTCCATCAGCAGGAGCGCGGCCGCGCCGCCGTCCGCTTCGTGGACCTCCCACCGTTGCGCCGTCAGTGCGCTCCGCAAACGTGCCCGGACTGCTGCATCTGCGCTCAGTACCAGCACCGATGGGGCATTTTTCGTAACGACAGAAGCTGTTGCCATTGGGCTCTCTCTCTTGACTGTGGTTGGAAAACGTCGCAACGAAGGCACTTTTCCGGTTGCTATGCACCAGCAGAGGCCATCTGCTGAAACGCCGGAACCGGGAGGAGCGGCGGCAGCGGAGCAAATTGCGCCGGCTTGCCCGTTTCGAGAGTGGCGATGCGATACCCCTGGCCGCGCACGGTCTCGATCAGCGCGGCATTTGGACCAAGCTTCCGGCGCAGGTAGTTGATGTATACGTCGACCACGTTTGTATTCCCCGCCTCACTTAAGCTCCAGACGCGCTCCAGCAGCATGGCGCGGGAGATACAGCGGCCGCGATTGAGCATCAGGTATTCGAGCAATCCGAACTCACGGCGGCTTAAGGCGATCGACTCCTGTCCGCATTCGAGTGACTGCTGCAGGCGGTTCAGCTCCAGCCCTCCGCAGCGCAGCACAGCTCCGCCATCCTGGCGGCGCACCAGCGCCCGGCAGCGCGCCTTCAGTTCACGCATGGCAAAGGGCTTCATCAGGCAGTCATCCGCCCCGCCTTCCAGGCATGCGATCCGGGTCTCCAGATCATCGGCCTTCGCCGACAGGACCAGGACGCGCATGCCGTTCCCGAGCTGGCGCGCGATCTCCAGAACGCGCATGCCGATATCTCCCGGAAGGTCCATATCCAGCAGAAAAAGGTCGTAATCCGCGCTGGCGATCGCGGTAGCGGCAGCCCCGGCTTCGCTGGCCAGCGTCACCGTGTGGTTCTCCCTTTCGAGCGACCGCGCGACAAACAATCCAAGGGCAGCTTCATGTTCAGCAATCAGGATTCTCAAGGTTCATCCTCGTCTCACCGCCAGATTGATTCCGGCTTGCAAAGACACCATCTCGTCAAACAGGGTGTCTTGGCAAGATATTGCTTTGATTTTTCTTCGCCTATATTTCGCTTTTGGTACGCCCTTCGATTTCAGTTTCAAATTGGGACAGGAAAAGCGATTGGCGAAGATTTCTTCGCCATATTTCGCTATTTCTTCGCTACAATTGCGGCATGTCCGTTACACGCCGGCAAAAAGAGGTGGTCGACTTTATCAGCGGCTTCGTGGAAGAAAATGGTTACTCTCCCTCCTTCGACGAGATCGCCCGGGGACTGAACCTCAAGTCCCTGGCCACGGTGCACAAGCACGTCACGAATCTGCAGAAGAAGGGACTGCTTGAGCGGGCGCACAATCGCAGCCGGTCCATTGACATTCTGCCGCCCAAAAACAAGTCCCGTCAGCCCGATCGACTGCCCCTGATGGGCCGGATCGCTGCCGGGCTGCCGGTGGACGCCGCGGAGACGTCAGAGTCGATTTCTCTGGGCGATATTATTGGAAATAAAGATGTTTTCGCGCTTGAGGTGCGCGGCGACTCAATGCGCGACGAACACATCGTTCACGGCGACTATGTCCTGGTGGAGCGCGTGAAGACGGCGCGACCGGGCGAGATCATTGTCGCGCTGGTGCGCGGGAGCGAGACCACCCTGAAGCGCTATTACATTGAGGGCGACCAGGTGCGGCTCCAGCCGTCAAATGTGGAGATGGCTCCTATTTATGTGCCGGCAGAGCAGCTGGCGATCCAGGGCCGGGTGCTGGGGATCCTTCGCAAATACGCCTGATCGCGACTGCGAAAACAAGAGCGGCCCGGCAACGCTGCCGGGCCGCTCTTGTTCTATCTCCTCAAATCAAAGGACTTATGCCACGATTGTTGTGGCCAGTACCTTCGCGACGCTCTTGTCGATCGTTTCCTTGGGCACAAAGCCCACAATCTGCTCCGCCACCTTGCCGTCCTTAAAGAGCAGCAGCGCGGGAATGCCGCGGATGCCATAACGAGCGGGTGTGGACGCATTGCGATCCACATCCATCTTCATGACTTTCAGCTTGCCCTGATAGGCTGCGGCCACCTCGTCTACGATCGGGGCCAGTGCGCGACATGGGCCGCACCATGCTGCCCAGAAGTCCACCAGGACGGGTTCATTGGACTTCAGAACCTCCTGTTCGAAGGTCGCGTCGTTGACCTCAGTGATCCCATGACCTGCCATTATTCCTCCATTTTTGGACACCGAACGGGCTCTAATTTGTGTCCGAAAGTGTCCTTTGCATGCGCATTCAGGCGCGATTTGGCTTTGAAATGCGCCCTCAAATAGATGCAGCACGGCGCCAAAAGTCGCATGGCAGGACAGCCTGTATCCATCATAGATGGAAATCGCGGTAAGGATGGGAATTGGGGTGTGGAAAGTTAAAGCGCCCATGGCCCACACAGGAGCCACAGGCGCTAGAGCAGCCCTCCCCCAGAACTGCCCACGGGTGAGAAGGTAGGCGGTGGGGAGCGGGAAAGTAAATAAAACTTAGGTACTTTTGTAGTCATCGCTTTCCGTATTACTCATCACACGCGCCTCAGAGGATCGTGCCGGCCCCATCATCGCCCGGAAATCGGAAAAAATCGTATACTTTGGGCAAATGGCCGACCTACTTTCTCCGCGCGAAGCGGCGCTGCGCCTCGGTATCTCCTATCCCACCATGAAGCAGTGGCTCTATCGGGGCAAACTGAAGGCGATCAAGACGCCCGGCGGCCACTACCGGATCCCGGAGGCGGAGCTCGACAGCCTGCTGCACAAGGCGCGGCGGCCGGAGACGCCAAAACGGCAGATGATGCGGACGGTGAGCGGACGGAATCAACTGGTGGGACGCATCGTCGAGGTCAAGATCGAAGGGCTGCTGGCACAAATCAAGCTTTCCATCGGCGGTCAGATCATCACATCGCTCATCACATCGGATGCGGCGCGTGAACTGCAACTTGAAGTGGGCGAGACCGCGGCCGCCCTGATTAAGTCGACCGAGGTCATGCTGCTCCGTGTTTAGCCTTCTGCGCCGTCCTGTGCATTCGCTAAAACGCTGCTGCGCGACGGCTTCGCCGCCACGGGCCAGACGGCGCAGCCGTATGCGCGCGGCACGCTGGTATTGTGGACGCGCAATCAGAGCGGTGTGCCCCAGCTCAGCATGCAATCACTGGGCTCGACCGCGGTGCACACGATCGCCATTGCGAATCCGCAGCATGCGCCATACGGCCGCGCCGCGATGCAGGCTCTCACCAGCCTGGCGCTGCTTCCCGCGGTTCAGCCCAAGCTGCGCACCGCGGAAAACATCGCGCAGGCGGCGCAGTTCGCGAGCACCGGCAATGCCGATGTCGGCCTGATCTCGCTCACCTCGGCGCTCACCCTCACCGCACAGGGACATTACGTGGTGGTGCCGCAGAACGCGTACCCGCCGATCCTGCAGGGTGCGGTTGCACTGAAGGGTGGCGCGAATGCCGCGGGCGCGCTGGCTTTCCTGCGCTATCTGCGCTCGCCTGCCGTGGGGCAGCAACTGCAAAAAGGTGGACTGGCGCCGGCGCAGTGATCTTGAAGCGGAATGGTGGCGGCTTACTTTGATCGGCCCATTGAGCGCGTCGCCAGCCTGTTCATCAACATTACTGCAATCTCTGCGGTGGTAGGGCGCGGATGAGAGCGGCGCGCCGGGCGACCTCTTGTCCGTAAGGCGTGCCATCGAGTTGTGAGCGCGGCACGTTTACGTCCGTCAAATCAGCACATGGTGCGACATACAACATGGCATCCGCCTCGTCGGCGAGTGTCAGCGGCGTTGCAACGGCGCGGCCACATGTGGTCACAGGCTGCGCCGGTAGTCTCCCCAGCCAATTGCCGGAAAGAGAGGCAATCGCGGGCGTGGGCCAGGACGCGAAGCGCTCATCCGCGTCTCCCTGGTTATCGACAACATTCGATCCGAAGACGAGGAGATATGGATTTGCGCCCGCATTCCGAAGCGTCCGCTCGATGTAGTCTGGGCCTAGCCGAGCACCGTTCAAGGACGGCACTGGGCGATGCTGCTGGATCAGAAGCTCATCCTGCAGTACTTGAGGATGTCCGCGAAGGAAGTGTCCGGCTCCCATGATCAGCAACGCGCGATGGTGCTTGGCCAGAACATTGTCCTTCACGACCTGCGCATACCATTGCTCGCGCTCGGCCTCAAACGGCGCGAGATCCTGGGGAGTTTTGATCTTGTCCCAATCGCCGGGAGG
>DASQRJ010000538.1:0-2298 GCA_035642955.1 Acidobacteriaceae bacterium | reverse complement strand
ACGCCGGGACTTCGCAAACGAGTGGCCGACATCCGCGAACACCTCAAGTTCCTGATGGAAGCAGAGTCGAAAAACACAGTCTTCTGGCTGGAGCGGCGTGCCAGCGGTCCACTGCGAGGCGGCGTGCGGAATACGTATCTGCAGGCGACCCCGATCGATGTCTCGAGTCTGATGCAGGAGTTGCTCTTCGAGAGCTTCTCGTCGGTAGTACTGACCTCCGCGACGCTGACGGTGGCGGGGGGCTTTGGGCATATTCGCAAACGGCTGGGGATGGAGGACGCGAAGGAGCTGATGGTTCCATCGCACTTCCGCTATCCGGAACAGGCGCTGCTGTACCTGCCGCCGGAGATGCCCGATCCGCGCGAGCCGGGATTTCCCGCAGAGGCGGCAAAGCAGATACGAAGGGTGCTCGAGATCACGCGGGGACGCGCCTTCTGCCTGTTCACGAGCTATGCGCAGATGCGCGACCTGTACGAGCGGCTGCTGATGGAGCTGGAGTTTCCGCTATTGCTGCAGGGCACCGCGCCGAAGAAGGCTCTGTTGGAGGAGTTTCGTGCGACACCCAATGCGGTGCTCTTCGGCACATCGTCGTTCTGGCAGGGGGTGGATGTCCAGGGCGAGTCGCTGAGCTGCGTGATTGTGGACCGGCTGCCGTTTGCCGTGCCGAGCGATCCGGTGGTGGCGGCGCGGATGCGCGCCATCGAGGACGACGGGCGCAGCGCGTTCTTCGAGTACCAGGTGCCACAGGCGGTGATTACGCTGAAGCAGGGCTTTGGGCGGCTGATCCGCTCGCTGGAGGATCGCGGCGTGTTGATGCTGCTGGATCCGCGGCTGCAGCGCCAGCGGTATGGACGGGTCTTCCTGGAGAGCCTGCCGCCTTACCGGCTGACCAAGGATATTGCTGAGGTGGAGGCGTTTTTTGCGCCGGAGAGGACTGGCCGCCCGAAGCAATGATGCGGATTTGCCGCCCGAGGCCCCGACGCTTGCTGCGCTGGCGGTTCGCTTTGTCGCCGCTCCCTGAGGCAAGTTGTCCTAGTAGCATTGTCTAGAGATGTCGCGGAACCTCTACATCCTGGCTGCTACGCTGCTGCTGTTTTCGCTGGTCTCGTGCGCCATGCTGGGCACGGCGAGTTCTACCCAGCCGAACCTGCCCGGCAATGGATCGCTTTGGAAGACCACGGGATTGTTTCTATTTCTCGGCGCGGTAGTGTCGGCGTTCGCCGGCGTCATGACCGCGATGTTTGAACAGGTAGAGCGGCGAAACGAGGAGCGGGAGCGCCGCGAGGGCCGCCGGCACTAGGTACTGGCCGTACCGGCGGACGCGCCGGCGGCGCGAGATGCCGGGTTCGCTCCGTTGTCGCTCACGATGGGATTTGTGAATTGCCACTGAATTCCGTGGAAACGGTAAAATGGTAGATGGTCTGAATTGCCCTTTCTGACAAAGGAAGACATTGTATGTACGAGGTAACGGTAGAGGCCGGGTTTTCTTCCGGACACTATCTGCGCAACTATCGCGGCAAGTGCGAGAACCCGCACGGGCACAACTACAAGGTGCGCGTGACGCTGCGCGGCGCGGAATTGGACGCTGCCGGATTGCTGCTGGATTTTAAGCAACTGAAGCAGGTGATGCGTCCGGTGATCGAGCGGCTGGACCACAAGATGATCAACGACCTGGAACCGTTTACGGTGATCAACCCCTCGGCTGAAAACCTGTCCAAGTATTTCTTCGACGAGACGAACCATCAGCTGAGCGAGATGACCGGCGGCCGCGTGCACGTGAAGGACTGCACCATCTACGAGACCGACACCACGACGGCTACTTACTACGAGTAGCGATGTATCTCATCGAAATCTATAAGTCCGTTCAGGGCGAATCGAGCTTTGCCGGGTTGCCGTGCATCTTTGTGCGGCTGGCGGGGTGCAACCTGCGCTGCTCCTGGTGCGACTCCGAGTACACGTTCAAAGGCGGGTACAAGCAGTCGCTGGATGAGGTAGAAGCCGCTGTCGAAGCGCTCGCGCCGGTGCGGCTGGTGGAGTTTACCGGCGGCGAGCCGATGCTGCAGGAGCGCGAGCTGGCGCCGCTGATGGAGCGGATGCTGGCAAAGGGCTACACGCTGATGATCGAGACCAGCGGCGAGCGGCCGCTGGAGAATGTGCCGAAGGATGTGCACAAGATCGTCGATGTGAAGTGCCCGGGATCGGGCGAGGGAGGGACATTCCGCATGGAAAATCTAGACGCGTTGACGCGGCGCGACGAGGTGAAGTTCGTCATCAGCGATCGTACCGATTACGATTTTG
>DASQRJ010000537.1:0-2509 GCA_035642955.1 Acidobacteriaceae bacterium | reverse complement strand
CCACCAAGGTCGATTCCCGCACCATCCTCGACAACAACGGCGCCGAGGCTCTGCTTGGCCGCGGCGACATGTTGTTCCTGCCGCCGGGAACCTCGCGCCTGCAGCGCGTCCACGCGCCCTTCGTTACCGAGACGGAGATCTCCGCCGTCGTCGACTTCTGGAAAGCACAGGGCGGCGCCGAGTACGTCGAGGCCTTCCTCGAATCCCCTAAAGATGAAAAGGGCCGCGAGTTAAACAGCGAAGATGGCAACGAGGACGACAACGATCCGTTGTTCAACGATGCCGTGCGGCTGGTCTTCGAATTCGGCAAAGCATCCACGTCGCTCATCCAGCGGCGTCTGCGCGTGGGCTACGGCCGCGCCGCGCACCTCATCGACATGATGGAGCGCGATGGGCTGGTTGGCCCCGCCGATGGCTCGAAGCCGCGCGAGATCCTCAAAAGCCCAGATTGGATCAGCGAGATTGAATCGTCGATGCGGTGATTACGACCCGCTGATCGCGCGTGATTTAACTGCGCGCGCTTCTGAGGGCCACCAAACCGAGCGTGCCCACAACCAGAATCAACGCTATCCATAGCAGTACCGGGTGACGCTCTGTGAATGGCCGCAGACCCCCCGGCGCCGGCGTGAGCCTACGCTCCGGCCCAAGCGTGCTCTCGGAGACCGTCATCGCAGCCGCCTCAATGGGCGAGAGATCATACCGCGGCGCGCCCAGCAGCGGGTCGCCATAACGCAACACGTAAGACGTATTGGGCTTGTGCAGAAAACAGACTTGCCGCTCGCGCATCTGGAGCACGATGCCGTGCAGTGCAAGCGGCGCATCGTCGCCGTTCTGGATCGTCAGCCGTAATGTAGACGCGTATGGCACTGCTCCAAGAGCGAGGTTGATCGTGCCCTGATGGTTCAACGCCTGCGCATGCTTGCCATCCGGCACGTGAATCAGCGCAATCCCTTCACTTTGCGCCGGCATCTCGGCCCGGGTGGCGTCTTCAGTTTGTGCGGCCTGGGACGATCGATATCGCTCCAGATCGGCGGTGCGCGAAAAGACGGCATTCCGATCGTCGCTCGCAAAGCTCAGCCGATCGACGGGTAGATTCGCCGGCACCGCAAACTCGTAGATGGACTCGTGTGGTTTTTGCTGCTCTCCGGTCGCAACTGCAATTTGCGCGTATCGCGGCGGTTCCGTCGTCGCCACCAGCACGTCCACGCCGGCAATGTCCTGCGGCGTCACCGGCTCCAGCGCGAGCGTGCGTATGTCAAAGTGCAGGTAGCGGAAGCTGCTCTCTGGCAGCGAAATCAGCTGTTGCTGCGGTTCATCCTGATCAACGTTAGAGCTAAATGCACTCTCCGGAAACGTGACACCACTCTCACCCGCGCGCTCTGTACCCGTCACATGAATCAGCACAGAAAAGTGCGAGCGCCCGATGCGCAGCAGGATGCGGTTATAGCGCGGCTCGGTCATCTCCACATCGAAGCTGACAGCTCCATCCCGCTGCCCCAGGTTCAGTATCTGCTGTGGCCGCGCCACCTCTCGACCCGACTCGCTCGCGGTGAGCACCTGGTAGGCCACCTCGCGATCCCCGGCCATCACCCGCAAGTCCTGCAACCACGGCGCTGCATGCGACAGCAGATCGGCGGGCAGCACCACGCAGGTCTCCGGAGCGGTCGCCGAGGCCAGTTGCACTGGCCGCTCATAACGAAACACCGGCGCAGCCGCTCGAACCACCGGCGCAGCCGCTTGAAACGCCGATGCCGCCACCACCAGTGCCAACCCCATCAAGCCCGTACGCAAGATCATTGCGCGTCTCCGCCATTCGCTGCGCCGGCGGCCCGCAGATGCAGCCAGTCGCGCTGGTAGGCAAAGCTGACCGCCAGCAGCAAAGCGCCCAGCGCCAGGAAGCTGATGATGCGATAGCCCTGGCTCAGCGTGCTGGTGTCCAGCAGAAAGACCTTGCAGATCGTAACCGCCAGCAGCACCAGTGCCTGCCACCGCAGCAACGCGGACTGACGCCGGAATCCCACCGCCAGCAGTGCCGCACCCGCCAGCAGGAACCAGGCGGAGTAGCTGAAGCGCTCCGCCATCTGCCGTTCCGCCAGTTGCGAGGCGTACATCATGGAGCCGGGCGCGGCGGGCAGCACCCGGGTTGACCAGAACGTCGCAATCTCAAAACAGACTGCGGTCAATGCCAACACGGTCCCCAAGACGCTGGCGATAAGACGAAGCCGCGAGCCCGCCCCGGTATTCTCTGACGGCAGTTGCCGTCCCGCCCACACCACCGAGGCAATGGCCACCACGAAGGCGGCGAAACGCAGATTCCAGATGACCTGCTGCTGGCTGTAGAACATGCCGGTGAAAAGAACCATGAGTCCCGCCGCAAACCAGCAGGCCGCCTCCACACCATGGATCACGGTTTGTTGGCCGATCGTGCTGCGACGTGCAGCCCTCCACACGATGGCGCCGCTCGCCACCATGAGCCAGATCGCGCTGCTCAGCACTGAACCGGGCATCC
>DASQRJ010000536.1:0-3955 GCA_035642955.1 Acidobacteriaceae bacterium | reverse complement strand
CAGCGGCGCGCGCACGCGCGATCAGCTTGTGCACTGCCTCTTCGCTCGCGAAGTCTCCGAGCGTGGGAGCTTGCCCCGCGGACGGCGGCCAGAAGACAGCGATAGCTTCGCGCATCGTATAGCGCTTCCACTGCGACAGATCGATGGTGACGCCGTTGAAGTCGGTTGTCAGATTTCCATTCACTTCCATGGCGATGAACTTCACCAGCTCTTCGGTGAGGTCCATCAGGTCGTGATAGTTGGCATACGCCTGATAGAACTCGAGCATGGTGAACTCGGGGTTGTGCTGGGTCGAGACACCCTCGTTGCGGAAGTTGCGATTGATCTCGTAGACGCGATCGAGGCCACCGACGACCAGGCGCTTGAGGTAAAGCTCCGGCGCGATGCGCAGGAAGAGCGGGATGTCGAGCGCGTTGTGGTGGGTGGTGAAGGGCCGGGCCATCGCGCCGCCCGCGATGGACTGCATCATCGGGGTCTCGACCTCCATGTAGCCGCGGTCGTCGAAGAAGCGGCGCATCGCACGGAGAACCTGTGCACGCTTCACGAAGACGGCGCGCACGTCGGTGTTCATAAACAGGTCGAGGTAGCGCTGGCGGTAGCGCAGCTCCACGTCGGCGAGGCCGTGATACTTCTCCGGTAGCGCGAGCATGGATTTGGTGAGGAAGGTGATGGTGTCGACATGGACCGTCAACTCACCGGTGCGGGTGCGGAAGAGATAGCCGGTGACGCCGATGTGGTCGCCCAGGTCGAGCAGCTTGTAGAGCTGGAAGGCCTGCTCGCCGACGGCGTCGAGGCGCACGTAGATTTGTAACCGTTCTCCGCCCTGCTGCAATTGCGCGAAGCCGGCCTTGCCCTGGGCACGAATCGCCATGATGCGTCCGGCGATGGAGACGTTGGTGCGTTCCGCCTCGAGTTGCTCCGCCGTCGCGCCATCGTAGCGGGCACGCAATGCGGGAATGTCGTGGGTGGTGCGGTAGTGGTTGGGATAGGCGGCGTGGCCCAGCGCAGCGATCTGCTGCAGCTTCTCCTGCCGCAGCGCAAACAGGCTGCGCTCGAATTCCGATTCGAACACTCTGCTTCCTTCCAAATGACGTCGATAGGGTGGGTGAAAGGCCAGTATACCGAGTGAGCAACGTCACCCCCGGGATGATGTATAACAACGCAGGATCGGCAACCATGGCGAATGAAAGGGAGAACGGAAAGGCCGCTGGCAGTTCGCGGCCGGACGAGACGCGGCAAGGCAAAAGCGGCGCCATGAAGTCGATGGTGCAGGTGGAAAAGCTGAT
This sequence comes from Acidobacteriaceae bacterium, assembly GCA_035642955.1. Classification (GTDB taxonomy): domain Bacteria; phylum Acidobacteriota; class Terriglobia; order Terriglobales; family Acidobacteriaceae; genus KBS-83. Next base: position 2,669 of record DASQRJ010000536.1, on the reverse strand, counting down.
CCAGCTTGCGCTCATGCTTCCGATCGCGACGGTGATCGGCTGGTTGGCCGGCGCCGGGCTGGACAAGTGGCTGCATCAGCACTGGATCTACATTCCCGGCCTGATCCTGGGCGCGACGGCCGGCTTTGTCGAGATCTTCCGCGTCGTCCTGGCGCAGATGAAGGAGTGAGACGCGAACCGCTTTCTATGTCCAATGACGATGTGCAGACCATGACCGAACCGGACGGCTCGACACTCAGCGACTTTACCGAACAGGACCTGAAGACGACGCTCACTCGCGCACTGCGGTGGGTGGCTGTCCTCGGCGTGGTGGGAGTCGCCGTGACCTGGCTGGCGATGGGCTGGCGATCGGCGGTGCTCTTCCTGGTGGGGGCTGCGATTGCCGCGACCGGACTCTATGAGTCGCAGCGGCTGATGCTGGCGGTGCTGAGCCGCTTCAACGAGGGACGGCAGGGCAAGCCGGTCGCGGGCGTGCTGATCTGGTTTTTCCTGCGGCTCATCCTTGCGGGAGTCGTTCTCTATGTTAGCCTTAGGAGTTTGGAGGGCTCGGTGTACGCGCTCTGCGCGGGCCTGGGGCTGGCCGTGGTGGCGCTGACAATCGAGTCCATTCGACTGCTGCGCGCCTGGACTCTCTAGGGCATCTCACCGCATCCTCTGAGGACGTTAGAAACCAGAAACCGTTACGACATCGCTATGCCAGTCGAGCTCCCATTCACAGCCTTCCTGAACCACTACTTTGCCGGCGTGGCCAATGCCGTGCTGGCGATGCTGCATCTCCATCCGACGTATCCGCAGCGCCCCATCGACAATATCTTTGCGATGGAGTTTCTGGTCTTCCTGATCTTGCTTGCCTTCTTCGCCATGGTGCGAGCGACACTCAGTGTCGACCGGCCCGGCGCTGCCCAGCATATTGCCGAGATGCTGCATGGGCTGGTAAGCGATCAGGCGGAATCCATCGTCGGCCACGGCTACGAGCGGTTTGTCCCCTACGCCACCGTCATCTTCGTCTTCATTCTGCTCTGCAATGTGATCGGGTTGATCCCCGGCTTCGTCACCCCCACCGCCAAACCATGGGTGCCGCTTGGGCTGGCCACCCTGACCTTTCTCTACTTCGAATACCAAGGTATCCGTGAGAACGGATTTGGCTACATCAAGCAGTTCCTGGGACCGATCTGGTGGATTGCTCCGCTGATGCTGCCGATCGAGATCATCTCGCACCTGGCACGCATCCTCTCGCTCACCGTTCGTCTTTACGCGAACATGTTTGCCAGCGATATGGTGATCCTGGTCTTCTTCTCGATGATTCCCATCCTGGGGTCGGTGCCCTTTCTTGCGCTGCACCTGGGGGTTTCGATTATTCAGTCGGTAGTGTTCATGCTGCTCACATTGATCTACCTGTCGCAGGCGGTAGCGCACGAGCACTAGAGTTTTCCCGGCCGTCGCGCTGAAGCGCGTGGCCGCATCGACATTTCAGGCAGGGAATCGCTTCCGCCCGCCTGCATCGGCCGTGAGCGTGAGGGTGCCAGCACGGTGAGCATCAACCACCCACTGACGGTTCATTCCTGGAAGCTACGGAGAAACACAATGCGGAAACTGCAAATCCTCTTCACGACACTGAGCGTGCTCTTCCTGGCCGCTCCCGCGTTCGCACAGGACGCCGGTGGCAATGGCATGGCCATCGGCCTCACCTCGATCGCTGCCGGTATCGGCATGGGACTGGCGGCCGGCCTTTGCGGCCTGGGCCAGGGTCGCGCCACCGCGTCGGCTACCGAGGCGCTGGCACGCAATCCCGGTGCACGACCCGGCATCCTGCTGCTGCTGACTCTTGGACTGGCCTTTATCGAGTCGCTGTCGCTCTTTACGCTGGTCATCATCTTCGTGAAGGTTCAGGCGCACTAGGATTCGCAGCTTGAGAATGCAGGCCCCCGGCGCAACGGCCGGGGGCTTCTGCTTGCTTGCAAACGATTCGCTCTAGGATGTGGATATGCCGCCGACACTGGTCTTTGAACGCATTTCGAAGCACTTTGGGTCCGCGCGGGCACTCGAAGACGTGAGCTTCCAACTGGAGCCCGGTGAGATTCTTGGCCTCGTCGGTCCGAACGGTGCGGGCAAAACGACGGCGATGCAGATTGCGACAGGATTTCTGCTGCCGAGTTCGGGCCAAGGGACGCTTCTGGGGCACAGCTTCGGCGATGCCGCGGCGCGGCGGCAGCTGGGCTTTGTGCCCGATACGCCGGTGTTTTTCGAAGGAGATGTTTTCGGCGCGCTGCGCTTTGCCGCGCAGTTGAGTGACGTCACCCCGACGCGTGATGCGATGGACCGCGTCCTGCGGCGGGTTGGGTTGACGGAGTGGAAGCGCGATGTGCGGCGCTTCTCCCGCGGCATGCAGCAGCGGCTGGCGCTGGCCCTGGCGCTGGTCCACGAGCCGAAGATCTTGATTCTGGATGAGCCCGCCTCGGCGCTCGATCCGCAGGGGGTTCTGGACGTGCGCAATCTGCTGAAGGATCTGCGCGCGGAGGGTGCGGCTATTCTGCTGAGCTCGCATCAGCTTGGCGAGGTGGCGCTGGTGAGCGATCGCATTGCCTTCCTGCATGAGGGCCGGCTGGTGCGCTACGGCCGGCTGGAAGAATTGCTGAGCACCACCCGTGACGTGGAGATTGTGCTGCGCA
>DASQRJ010000535.1:0-2283 GCA_035642955.1 Acidobacteriaceae bacterium | reverse complement strand
GTGGGGTGCATGAGCGTGGATTGGCGGGTGGAGCAGTTCGTGCGGAGCGCGGCGGCTTGAGCGCGCAAACCGCCCAGGGCTCGCCACAACTCTACGCCCGTGGGATCGGCGCGCTTTACCTCTTCGTGATCGTCGTGGGCTTCTTCGCCTACGGCTACGTGCCGGGGAAGATCGTATCGGCTGATGCGGCCATCACCGCCAGCAATATCCTCGCTCACGAGTCCCTGTGGCGCGCCGGCATCGTCGCCGCCCTCCTGGTGGTGGTCTGTGCCGTCCCACAGTTGCTGCTCGAATACCTGCTGCTGCGCCCCGTACAGCGCAATGTCGCTCTGCTGGCGGTGCTCTTCAACGCGATATCTCTCGTCATCGAGAGTCTGTCGGCGGTCGGTCACATTGCGGCGCTGGCGATGGTGTCGGGACAGGATGGACTCAATGGCGTGGCGCTCCATCAGCTGCAGGCCTGGGCTTCGCTCGCCATCGACCTTCACGATGCCGACCTGAACATCAGCTTCCTCTTCTTCGGCTGTGTCTGCCTGCTCTATGGCTATCTGATCTTCAGGTCGCGGTTTCTGCCCCGGTTCCTGGGCGTGCTCATGTTTCTCGCCGGCGCGTGCTATTCCAGCAACAGCATCCTGGTATTCCTTCACCTGCACGTCATCCCCATGTCGGGAGTTCCCCTGCTCCTGGTGCCGGCGGGTCTGTCAGAGCTGATCCTGTGTCTGTGGCTGCTGATCCTTGGGGTCGATGTGTCCAAGTGGCATCTCTGGCATGCACAAGAGGCGTCGGGTTAGAGGACCGCCTCGGGACTGAGATCGTCCGACGGAGGCGGCCTCGAGCTGAGTGATCACCGGCCGCGCCCTCAGCCGTGCCGCAAGCCCGTCATCCGCGCCGGAGAGTTGTTGTGCGCCACGGACGCGGCTGACACCACCCGATGAACAGCGATCGGATGAACATCGGCCAGCGCCAGCGGTGCGGTGACGCAAACTGAGCCGACGAGCGTGATGGTGAGAGCGATGGCGGCGGCGGTTGCTTTCTGAATACGGTTCATGATGACTTCTCCTCTGTTGCTGGTGTCTACGGGGCGCAGGTAAGTGACTGTCGCCATCCTTGTCCCGTTAGATGCAGGGTTCTCAATATCGTTTGTATGGCTGTTCATGCTCGTGTCTCTCGATTTGCTTTCCGCACTGGTACTAAGGCAAATCGCATGCCAATCGCCGAGAGGCGATAACTCATTGTTTTCAGGCGAGAAATTCTCGGACCCTTCGTGTCCGAAAGTGTCCGCGGACGAGTCCGCGAGCGTACGGTGTCCGCGTCCGGTCAGTGCGCTCTGTGTGCCTGCGCGACGGAAAGGCGTGCCGCGCGAATGGCCGCTGGCAGTCCGCCGAGAATCGCGAGCGTCAGCGCCCACGCGATTGCGACCATGAAGAGTCGCGGTGAGACGGAAAGATCGAAGACGCTATGGATATCGGCGACCAGCCTGCCGTTGAAGCAGAGCCACGCCGCCGCGCTGCCGAGCGCTGCGGCAACCAGTGAGAGAATGGCGGTCTCGAAAAGCACGGCGACCGCCATCGGCAGCGGCTGATAGCCGATCGCGCGCAGCGTGGCAATCTCGTGTGTCCGTGAGCTCACCGCAGCGTAAGTGAGCTTGACGGTCGCAAACAGGGCGCCGAGCGCCATGATGAGGCCGATGACGTACGCGACCTCGGTGAAGAACCCCGAATAGAGATTCACCGTCCGCGCGGCGTAGTGCGACCGCCGCTCCGCCGTCACCTCGAGCGCCGGATTGGCCGCGAGCCACCGCGCGAATGCGTCGAACTCATCGGGTCGCGCCAGCCTGACTAGAACACTGCCGAAGCCGGACGCATGGGCTGCGGACACGACCGTAATCGCGTCTGCAACGAGCTGACCTTCGAGAATGCTGCCGGCGTCGGTGAACATGCCGACTATCGGCCACTCTCCGCCCGGTAGAGCAATCCCATCGCCGATGCGCAGATGGTACGCCCGTGCCGCGCCCACTCCGACGATCAGCTCCTGCCGGCCGAAGCGGAACATCCTGCCTGCGACAATCCTCAGATGCGGGCGCAGCGCCAGACCCGCGGCGCCGATACCTCGCAGCTCGGGCGAGCCGGTGAAGCGCAGCGATGGCATCGGCGGAACCCAGAGCAGAACCTCCGCATCGCCCAGAGGATGGCCATCCGGCCCCGCCGCGATACCGGGGGCGTCGAGGATGGTCCCGACGGCGTTCGCCGGGATTCCGTTGCCATATTCGGTACGGCTCTGCGG
>DASQRJ010000534.1:0-2223 GCA_035642955.1 Acidobacteriaceae bacterium | reverse complement strand
AGCGGCGTCCCACAAAAGTGGGCCACGGCGGATGAGGCGTCCGCCATGGCCATGGAGGAGAGGCAAAGGTGCGCGACCGGCAGGTTAGTTACCGCGGAGGGCGACCATGGGGTTGACGCGTGAGGCGCGGCGCGCCGGGATGTATCCGGCGAGCAGCGCGACGACGATGAGCAAGGCGACCATGCCGGCGAAGGTGGCAGGATCGGTGGGCGCGGTGTTGAAGAGCATGGCGGAGATGAGCGAAGCGAGGGCGAGTGACAGCACCGCGCCGATAGCGACGCCGATGAGTGCGAGCCGCATGGTGCGGAAGATGACGCCGAACTGCACGCGGGCCGCGGTGGCGCCGAGCGCCATGCGAATGCCGATCTCGAGGGTTTGCCGCGTGACCGAGTAGGAGATGACGCCGTAGATGCCGAGCGCGGCGAGCAAGAGGCCGAGCGCGGCGAAGGCGCCGACCAGCAGCACGAAGAAGCGGCGCGGCGAGACGGCGTGATCGACGAAGTCCTGGATGGGCCTGAGCGGCACGGCGGATTGCCCGGGATTGATTTCGCGCAAGGCGTGCATGACGCTCGACGCGAGCTGATCCGGCGGCACCTTGCTGCGAATGACGAGGAAGGCGCCTTCGGTATCCTGCTGCGCCTGCGGATAGTAGACCTGCCAGTCGGGCTGGCCTTCGACGCTGGTGAGGTGCACGTCGGGGATGGTGCCGACGATGCGCGCTGCCGCGCCGCTGGCATCGATGACGTGCCCGATGGCATCGCCGTTGGGGTAGAGATGACGGGCGGTGCCCTCATTGAGAATGATGACGGGATCGCCCTGAACCACATTGCCTTTTTTATCGCGGACAAGCGGTTTGTCTTCCCAGGAGAAGTCGCGGCCGGTGACGGGGATGCCCATGGCGGCAAAGTAGCCCGGAGTGATCATGTAGACGAGCGCGCTCTGGCCCTGGACATGCGCGTCGTCGACGCCCTGCAGATGCGGGATGCCCCAACTGCGATTGCGCGCGAAGGGCAGATTGTCGGCGATGCCGGCGTGCTCGACACCGGGCAACGCAGAGATGCGAGTGATCACGTTCTGGAAGATAGCGGTGCGCTTGGCATCACTGCCGCCGTCGTCGAAGTCGACTTTGATGGTGGCGGCGTACGTGGGCTGGAAGCCGAGATTGACGTTGAGGATGCGCAGGAAGCTGCGCATGAGCAGGCCGGCGCCGACGAGTAGAACGCAGGCGAGTGCGACCTCCGAGATAACGAGTGTGGCGCGCAGGCGATCATGCCGGCGGCTGTCGCTGGCGCCATGGCCGGCGGTGTCCTTGAGCGACTCCTGCAGATTGGTGCTGGACATGCGCAGGCCGGGTGCGAGTCCGAAGAGCACGGCGGTGCCGATGGCAATGACGAGCGTCCAGAGAAGCGCGGTGGCATCGATGTGGACGTCGTTGAGCAACGGCAGCGCGAGCGAGGTCTGATGCTGCAGCCACAGCGTGATGCCGTAGGCGAGCCCGAGGCCGAGAGCGGAGCCGACGGCGGACAACAGAAGACTTTCCGTGAGCAACTGGCGGACGATGCGGCCGCGGCTGGCGCCGAGCGCGCCGCGCAGCGCGAACTCCTTGGTGCGCGCAGCGGCGCGGGCCAGCAGCAGGTTGGAGAGATTGACGCAGACGATGAGCAACACCAGGCCGACAGCGCACCACAAAACCACGAGGGAGCGATGCAGCTTGCCGCTGACGTATTCCTTGAGCGGCGTGGGATAGGCGGAGTAGTCCTGCTTGTACTCGGGATGGTTTTTGTCGCCGTCGAGATTGGGAAAGAGCAATGCGGCTTCCGCGCGGGCCTGGGCGACGGTGATGCCGGGTTTGAGGCGGCCGAGCAGGGTGATGGTGTTGCCGTCGAGCCGAGTGCCCTTGAAGTCGATGGGTACGAAGAGATCGACCTTGGTGCCGGGCGCGAAGACAGCGCCGAAATCGAAGCTGCGCGGCAGTATGCCAACCACGGTGAAGGAGCGGCCGTTGAAATCAATCGCGTGGCCGAGAATAGATGGATCGGCATGGAACTGGCGCTGCCAGAGGGGATAGCTGAGCACGATGACCTGGCCGGCTCCGGGCAGGGATTCGTTCTGGTGGAAGGAGCGGCCCATCAGAGGACCCACACCGAGAACGTCGAAGAAATTTGGAGTGACGCCGATTCCGGTGAAGGGCTTGGGGTCACCGTGTCCGCTGAGCTTGAAGTT
>DASQRJ010000533.1:0-3424 GCA_035642955.1 Acidobacteriaceae bacterium | reverse complement strand
ACGCGCGAGATCATCGCCTCAACCCTTCCCCTGCTGCCGGCGGACAAGCCCCGCTATGTGATGGGGGTTGGCTATCCGGATGAGATTGTGGAGTACGCGAAGATGGGCGTGGACATGATGGACTGTGTGCTGCCCACGCGTGCGGCGCGTCACGGTCTGCTGTTTACGACGGAAGGACGGCTGAATATCAAGAACCGGCAGTTCGCCGAAGACCAGAACCCGCCCGACCCGTACTGCCGGTGCCTGGTGTGTGCGCGCTATACGCGGGCGTACCTGCGCCACCTGATGGTGGCCGCGGAGCCACTCTCCGCGGTATTGAACACCCTGCACAACCTTGCCTTTTATCTGGATACGATGGCCCGCATGCGCGAGAGCCTGGGCCGCGGTATCCCGCCGCTATCGCCCACCGTGGTGAGGACGAGCGCGCGCGGCGAGTAGGGCGGTGGGGAAGCCGGTAACTTTACTTTTTCGCGGTTCGGCTGGATGCTTGCGATGGATGTGATCTAGAAATAGACGGCCTTCCCGGAGACGCGAGCGATGGCGCAAGTTCCGACAGCCGAGGCACCGGTGCGCATAGGGAGCGCAAAGCGCCGCGCGTTTCGATTCGAAGGCTGGTGGGGTGCTGCACTTCTGCTGCTTCTTGTCGCATGCCCGCTGTGGCAGATGCATGTGCATAACCGCTCCATGCGGCCCAGCCATTCGGATCTGATCATACGGTGGGTAGGGACGCGTGCCGCACTCGACGGCTTCGATCCATATTCCAACCAGGTGCTGCAGGAGATACAGCGGGCGTATTACGGACACTATCCGCTGACGGCTGCGGACCCCGATGCGGCCCGACAGGCATTTCTCTATCCGGCGCACGTTGTCCTTCTCCTGGCTCCGCTGGCCTATTTGCATTGGGAGACGGCGCGATGGGTCTTCCTTTCCGTAACCCTGCCGCTGCTGATCGTCGGCCTCCAGTGCTGCATGCAGATGTTTCCGCGCCGCCACACGCGACTCCAGACCGGTATCATTCTTGTGCTGGCAATCTGCAACTGGCCGATCCTTTGGGGCCTGCGCTTGCAGCAGCCCACACTCCTCATCGCAGCATTTATTTTTGTGGCGTGCTTTGCGCTCACCAGGGGCTGGACCAGCGCCGCTGGTGCTCTTCTCGCGCTCGCAACGGTCAAGCCGCAGATCGTATTCCTGCTGCTTCTGTGGCTCTTTCTCTGGTCAATCGTTCGTCGGCTATGGAGTTTCCTGATTTCCTTCGGCGTCACGCTCGCCATACTTCTTCTATGGACCGAGAGACTTGTTCCGCATTGGGTATCTCACTGGCGGGCATCGCTGTCCGGCTATGGGCGTGTGACCGATACCGCACCGCCGCTGGAAAATCTCTTCGGTCACTGGGTGGGGCTGGCGCTGACGGCGCTGGTCGCGGCTTCGCTCTGCCTCAGCCTATGGCGCCTTCGCCGTGCCGGCCCCCGTTCGGCGGAGTTCAGCGTCGCCATCGGCCTGGTACTGGTTCTCACCGTCCTCGTGATTCCAACCCACCTGACGATGATCTATAACCTGGTTCTTTTATTTCCTGCATGCCTGTTTCTGGCATATGTCACACCGCCAGATCGCGATTCGAGAATTGCGCGGCGCGGCGCGCTGGCGCTACTGGTTCTGACCTTCGCTCTAACACCGATGGCGGTTCTTGCCGAGGCGGTGCTGAAGCCGTCGATCGTATGGGGCGCGATGCCATTCTTCAGCAACTCCCTGACGGCTGCCGGCATCGCGATGGCCGCGGCCATCATCGCCGGTCGCGCGCTCAAACCATTGCCGGCGAAGGCGAGCGATCCCGCGCCGTTCCGTCATCTCCTGATGCCGGCGAGCGCTCTCCGCGAGTAGCTTTTAGTTGTCGCGGAGAGCCGTCATTGGCTCGATGGCGGCGGCGCGCCGTGCCGGAATGTAAGTGGCAGCGAGCGCCACGACAAGAAAGAGCGTCGCCGCCAGCAAAAATGTAACCGGATCGATTGCTTTTACGCCAAAGAGCAACGAACTCAGCAGACGCGTGAGCCCGGCTGCGCCCGCAATGCCCAGAACAATGCCAAGCAGCGCAAGGCCAAGTCCCTGCCGCAGCACCAGCGTCAGAATGCTGCGGCGCTGTGCGCCCAGTGCCTGCCGGATGGCGATCTCCCGCGTGCGTTCTACGACCGAGTAGGAGATGACACCGTACAGCCCCAACACGGCGAGCAGCGTGGCGACAGCGGAAAACGCAGCGAGAAGCGAGAACATCAGGCGTCGCTGGATTTCGGAGGCGTCGAGAACCGCGGCGAGCGTCTTCACATGGGAGATGGGCTGATTATGATCGAGCGCGAGGACCTGACGGCGCACTGCGTTGGCGAAGCTGGCCGGATCGCCCTTGGTGCGCAGTATGAGCATGGCGGCCTGGGGCGGCGACTGCGCATTCGGGAGATAAAAGCCGGGCGTGGGATCAGTATCGCGGCCTTCCTGATGCACGGCCGCGGCGATGCCGACGATCTCAAGCGGCTGCTTGTGGGAGCCGATGAGCAGGTGCTGGCCGATGGGGTCTACGCCGCGCGGATAGAGCGGCCAGAAGCGGCGTGCGAGGCTCTCGTCGATGATGGTGACCGGCGGCGCGGTGGCGTTGTCGCGCGATGTGAAGGCGCGGCCGCGCTTCAGCGGGATGTCAAGCGTGCGGAAGTAGTCCGGCGATATCTGCTGCACGATGCCGATAGGACGCTGGTTCAATGGCAGCTCGGGACGCCCGGTGATCTGCACCGGAGCGCCGGCCCAGCCAGTGGTGGGCAGCGTGAGCGTGATGCTGGCGTCATCGACACCGGGCAGCGCCTCGACATGCTCCACAAGCTGTTGGTAGAAGCTGGCGCGCTTCGCGTCCGTGTCATATTGCGCGGGCGCAAGTGAGACGGACATGGTGAGCACGTTGCTCGCGCGGAAGCCAGGATCGACCTGATAGAGATGCGCGAGGCTCTGCAGCAGCAGACCCGCACTCACCAGAAGAACGAGGGACAGGGCCACCTGCCCGGCGACCAGCAGTCCGCGCGAGCCAACACGGAACGGAGCGGCGAGGCGGCGGAGACTGCCGCGAGGCGTCGCGAAATTCCCTTGTAGGACTGCGGCAAGATCACGGCGGAGCGCCGAGAGTGCCGGCGCGAGACCGAAGAGGATGCCGGTGGGTACGGAGAGTGCGAGAGCGAAACTCAGCACGCTCAGGTCAAGATGGATCTCCGAACTACGCGGCAACTCGAGCGCGGTCGCGGCGCGGATGCTGCGCAGCGCCGCCCACGCGAGCACGACGCCAAGCGCACCGCCCAGCAGAGACAGCAGCGTGCTTTCGGTGAGGATCTGGCGCAGCAGCCGATTCCGTCCGGCTCCGAGCGCCGCGCGCACGGCGAACTCGCGGGAGCGTGTC
>DASQRJ010000532.1:0-3649 GCA_035642955.1 Acidobacteriaceae bacterium | reverse complement strand
CTTGATCGGTCCTTCCGGCATGCCGTCCAGCGCCTGCTGGCAGATCTTGACCGATTCGCGCATCTCTTCCATGCGCACGATGTAGCGCGCCCAGACGTCGCAGCCGTTCGAGACCGGCACCTTGAACTGGAACTTTTCGTAGCCGGAGTAAGGCATATCCCGGCGCAGATCCCAATCGACGCCGGAGGCGCGCAATGGCGGTCCGGTGACGCCGAGGGCAATCGCGTCTTCGGCCGAGAGATGGCCGACACCCTGGGTACGGTTGATCCAGATAGGATTCCCGGTGAGAAGGTTCTGATACTCATCGATCTTCGAGGGCATGATGTTGAGCAGGTTCTGCACCCGCTCATAGAAGTCGACCGGCGGCTCCATCGAGACGCCGCCGATGCGGAAGTAGGAGCCCATCATGCGCTGGCCGGAGACATGCTCGAAGATCTTGAGCAGTTCTTCGCGCTCGCGGAAGCAGTAGAGGAAGACAGTGAGCGCGCCGATGTCCATGGCGTGGGTGCCCAGCCACACCAGATGCGACTGAAGGCGGGTCAGCTCGTTGAGCAGGACACGCAAGTACTGCGCGCGCGGCGGCATCTCCAGCTGCAGCAGCTTTTCAATCGCCAGAACGTAGCAGAGGTTGTTCGACATCGGACTGAGGTAGTCGATGCGATCCGTCATCGGGACAACCTGCTGGTAGAACTTCGCCTCGCAGGTTTTCTCAATGCCGGTATGGAGAAAGCCGATGTCGGGCACGACGCGCAATACGGTCTCGCCGTCAATCTCGAGCACCAGGCGCAGAACGCCGTGCGTCGAGGGGTGCTGCGGACCCATATTCAGGATCATGGTGCGATCCCGCGCGCCCTCCTCCAGGCGCGGTTCGAGCAGCGGCGCGATGGCGAAGTCGGCCGCGTAGGGCATCACCGGCGTTGGCTTGTCGGAGTACGGAGCCTCGACGCCGCCTTCCGTAATGGTGGTGTCCGCGATCGGGGTCTCTGGTGTTGTCGCCATTAGCGGTAGCCCTCCACCGGATAATCCTTGCGCAAGGGATGGCCGTCCCACTCGTCCGGCATCATGATGCGGCGCAGGTTGGGATGCCCGGCAAACCTGATCCCGAAGAGATCGAAGACTTCGCGCTCGTAGAAATCCGCGGACGGCCAGACCGGCATAATGCTGTCCACCTCGGGATCGATGCTCTCGACCGGCACTGCCAACCGTACCCGAGCCTTCAGCTTGTGCGAGACGATGTGGTAGATAACCTGAAACCGCGGCTCGATGGGATAGTAGTCCACGCAGGTTACGTCTTCGAGAAAGTTGTACCCGGAGTTCTGTACCAGCGCGGCGGCGGCACGAATGTGCTGGCGGGCGATCTTGAGCGTCAGCTCACCGCGATCGAATTTGGCGTCAAGCAAAGCGTCCGGCTGGGCTGCCTGGATCGCTGCGATCGCAGGATTGCTGCCGTGCTCGGCAAGAACTGCGGCTTTGTCATAGGCATCCGACATGGGCTAGAGATCCCCCCGGTCCGCGGCCCAATCGAGCACGCCCTTCTTGATGATGTAGAAGAAGCCCACCAGCACGAAGCCGAGGTAGACAACCATCTCCCAAAAACCGAAGTAGCGGGAGCCGGTGATTGCCGGCAGAGAACGATAGATCACTGCCCAGGGCAGCATGAAGACGGCCTCCACATCGAAAAGGATGAAGAGCATCGCGACCATATAGAAGCGAACGGAGAAGCGACCGCGCGCGTTGCCTTCGGCGACGATGCCGCACTCATAGGTATCGAGTTTTGAGACGGTACGGCGATGCTTGCCGATGATGGAAGAGCCGGTAACCATGGCCGTTCCCATCCCGACAGCGACAAGAATCTGCAGCAGCAGAGGAAGGTAATTCCAGAAGTAATGCGTTGTCTGCATGCGGTCCTTACTCAGGGAGGCCGTATCCTGCACCGCGCGGCGTCTTCTTCGAGATTAGGGTGATGCTGCAACTCAGTCAAGCCAGCGCGGTTAAGTCGCCTGTTTGCCGTGAGAGCCAGGTGTCCTAAAGCTCGAATCGCCAGGGAGCGGTAGGTGCGGGTCCGCTTCCCGTTTCAGCGTGCGCTTCCCGGAGTGGGATTGGCGAAGAAAAAAGAAAGGCAATCCCTCATCAACGCCCTCAGATCCGCCGATATCTTCGGAGACATAGATACCTCGCAGAGGTCCCCCGATGGCCGCATCTCCTGCTTTTGTTCGTAGTTTGAAGCCGTTGCCCGACGCGAATCGTTCCTCAGACGCCCGGCAGCCTCATCAACCACCGGTGGTGCGGACGGATGTCCACACCATGCCTACCGGGGTGGGGTCGCGCTCGGTTCGGCGGCGGACGACGCCGCAGGCGGGGTTTGCCCTTGAGATCCTCGGTCATGCCATCGAGTACCTGGCCGATGAGTATGTGCACGAGGCGGGTTTGCTGCCTTCCATCCACAGCGGAGATCCGCGCATGGAGGCTATCCAGTTGTTGATGGCGGCCAATCGCCAGGTCTACTACGCGTGCCCGGTGGCGCCTCCACTCTACGAGCGCGTCGTGCGCCGGCTCTTTGGCCGGTGATGCCGGGACGGCCGAGGCAGGTGTCCGACGGATACTCGCTGATACTCTCTGGAGATGGAGATCGTCCTCAATGGACAGCCGCGCACGGTTGACCTGGATCCGCAGACGGCCACGCTGGACGCGCTGATTGGCGCACTGGAGATGAAGCAGGATCGCGTCGCGGTGGAGCGCAATGGTGAGATCGTGCGCCGGACGGAGTGGGCGGCGACGGCGATTCAGACCGGGGACAGGCTGGAGATCGTCCACTTTGTAGGTGGCGGCTGGTGAGCGGTGCGCTGGCGCGGCTGCGCTGGGCCGCGGCGGTGCTGGCATGGGTCCTGCCGTTCGCGGCGGCCCGGGCGCAGAACACGCTGGAACTTCCGGATCAGCCGACCTTCGTTGTGCCGGGGGTCAGTCCGCAGCAGGAGCTGCGGATTCTGGTCTACGGCGACATGCGATTCACCGATCCGGTGAATACGAAAGATACGAATCCGCAGGCGCGGAAGTGGCTGGCGGAGAAGGTCGGGACCGAGCACGCCGATGCGATGGTGATCACCGGCGATATTCCCTTCCATGGCAGCGATCCGCAGGACTGGGCGGTCTTTGAACGAGAGGCAGCATCCTGGGCCAGGGGGACACGAGTTTATCCGACGGTCGGGAACCATGAGTTGCGTCCCGAACCGCAGCTGGGGCAGGTAAACTGGTCTGCCGCATTCCCGCAGCTCAAGGGAAACAGCTTCTACTCGGTGTTGCTGGGGAATGTCTTCATCATCACGCTGAACTCGATCGAGCCGCTGTGGCCGACCGGGCGACAGGCCGACTGGCTGCGAGCGCAGATGGACCACATTCCGGCGCAGGCGGATTTCGTCATCTTCTCGATGCACGTTCCGCTGATCGCCGATACGCAGAGCGAGTTCATCGCCAACATTCCATCCCCGGAATCGGTCGAGCTGCGGCGATATCTTGAGGCGCGTGCGGTTTCGGCGCGGCAGAAGTTCATCGCGGTCTACGGGCACATCCACAACTACGAGCGCTTCGAATTCAACGGGATCACGCACATCATCAGCGGGGGCGGGGGAGCGGCGCCGTACCCGATCTTCGT
>DASQRJ010000531.1:0-3556 GCA_035642955.1 Acidobacteriaceae bacterium | reverse complement strand
GAGCCGCTCTACCAAACTGGTACATGGCGGGGTGCGTTATCTGGAACAAGGCAACGTCACGCTGGTGATGGAGGCGCTGAAAGAGCGCGGCCTGCTGCGCCAGAATGCGCCGCATCTTGTACACGACCTTGCCTTCGTGGTTCCCAGCTACTCCTGGTGGGAGACGCCGTTTTATGGAATCGGTCTCAAGATCTATGACCTGCTCGCAGGTAAGTACGGATTTGGCAAATCGCGCATTCTCTCGCGCGAAGAGACGCTGGAACGCCTGCCCAATATTCAGACTGAGGGACTGAAGCAGGGCGTCGTTTACTACGATGGCCAGTTCGATGACACAAGGCTGCTCATCCATCTCGCACAGACCGCCGCTGATCACCATGCCACATTGCTCAACTATGCCGGTGTCGTCGAAATTACCAAGGACGACGACGGCTTTGTGAGCGGAGTCATCGCATTGGATGGCGAGAGCGGCCGGCGTCTCACCGCCACGGCCAAGGTGGTCATCAACGCCACGGGCATCTTCACCGACGAGGTGCGCCAGCTCTCCGATAAGCAGGCCAGCAGCATGGTGGAACCGAGCCAGGGCATTCACCTGGTCTTCGAGCGTTCGTTCCTGCGCGCCGATGCGGCCATTATGGTGCCGCACACCAGCGATGGCCGCGTCCTCTTCGCCATTCCCTGGCACGGCCACACCGTGGTGGGCACCACCGACACCCCCATCGACAAACCTTCCTACGATCCACTGCCTATGGAGCAGGAGATCGATTTCATTTTGGAAACAGCGGAGCGCTACCTCAGCCGCCCGCCGCGTCGGGAAGATATTCTCAGCGTCTACGTTGGCATTCGCCCTCTGGTGAAAGCCGCCGGATCGGATGCCGGCAAGACATCTGCTCTCTCTCGCGATCACACCATTCACGTGGATAATTCCGGATTACTCACCATCGCGGGTGGCAAGTGGACGACCTACCGCCATATGGCGGAGGATTGCGTCGACCATGCCATCACGCTGGGACGTCTCGACGAAAAACCCTGCGTGACCCACAATCTGCATATCCACGGATATCGCGAAGACGTCGACGATCTCGGCCCTCTCGGCGTATATGGCAGCGATGCCGCCGCCATCCAAGCTCTCGCTGCAAGCGATCCTTCGCTCGCGGCGCAGCTCGATTCATCGCTCCCTTACATTGGCGCCGAGGTGGTGTGGGCCGCACGCGAAGAGATGGCGCGCACCGTGGACGATGTGATCTCACGCCGCACGCGGGCGCTGTTCCTGAATGCAAGGGCAGCCCAACGCATGATCGAGCCCGTCGCTGCATACCTTGCGCGAGAACTTGGCCGCGACGATGCATGGAAACGCGGCCAGATCGAATCAGCATCTGCACTCGCGGCAAAGTATGTTGTAGCGGTAAATAGCAAATCTTAACTAGGGTCGAAGGAGATTACTGGGCATGTTGCGGACCCCGCTGCTGGGCGAATTTATGGGCACTCTCATGATGATCCTGCTCGGCGACGGTGTCGTCGCGGCTGTTCTGCTGAAACGCACCAAAGCGGAAAACTCCGGATGGCTCGTTATCACCGCGGGATGGTGTTTTGCCGTCATGTGCGGCATCTTCACCGCGAATCTCTTCGGCAGCTCCGATGCGCATCTGAATCCCGCGATCACGCTTGCTTTTGGCATCAAGGAAGGTAGCTTCGCGAAGCTGCTTCCGTTCGCTCTGGCGCAACTCGCCGGGGCATTCGCCGGGGCGACGCTGGTGTGGATACATTACGGTCCACACTGGGCGGTCACGGAGGACAAAGATGCCAAACGGGCCATCTTCTGCCCCGCTCCCGCCATTCGCCACTGGCTATGGAATCTTGCCAGCGAAATCATCGCCACTTTTGTCCTGATCATCGTCGCCGGAGGCATCACTTCCAGGCTCGTGCTCTCCACCGGAGCCGCGGCCGGCGTCAGTCCGTACCTTGTCGGTTGTCTCGTCTGGAGCATCGGCCTTTCCCTCGGCGCCACGACCGGATATGCCCTCAATCCAGCGCGTGATCTCGGCCCGCGCATCGCCCATGCCGTTCTTCCCATCGCGGGCAAAGGTGGATCAGACTGGGGCTACGCACCGATTCCGATCCTTGGGCCGATGATCGGTGCAGCCTTGGGCGGACTTATACTGCGCGCGCTCGGCGCATGAGCCTACGCGCGTAGCTGCGCCCGTTCCGCACACCAGCGTATGGCTTCCGCTACGTCTTCAGGCCGCTCCAGGTGCAGCCAGTGACCGGTCTCTGGCAACACCAGATGCCTTGTCTCCACCAAGCCCATCAGCCAGCCATCCCGTTCGCGCAGCTCCTCCTGCGTTGCCGACGCTGCAGAGAGGATGGCAACCGGTAGATCCGCAGGCAACGCCGGGCGACCCACATCCGCAGCACACATGGGCAACGCTTCCAACGCCTTGGCCATCGTCTGGAAGCTCTGCGAACGGCTCCATTGCGCGGCAATCACGGGCCATAATTCTTGAGGCAGCTTGCTCACCTCGCCAGTCAATCGTTCGAGCGTGGCTGCCCCTGCTCCCGCGGCATGCCGGCCGATCCGGTGTGACCAGCGCTGGCCCCCATGTAAAAGCAGCGCGAGCGCCGCACGGACAATACCGAATTCGGCCAGCACCGCGCCGCGGCGCGACAGGGATGCGCCCACCTGCAAGCGGTGCTGACTCGCAGCAGAAGTTTCCGACCAGGCAAGAAGCGAAACCGGCTCTACCATCACCAGCCCGGCGACGCGCTCCGGAAATCGTCGCGTGTATGCAAGCAGGAGCAATGCGCCGAATGAGTGACCGACCAGCACGACAGGTTCCCCATCTCCGGCCCACGCCACGACTGCGTGCAGATCGTCGATCATCTGCGCAAGCGACAATTGCGATCTGAGTGGTGTACTCCACCCCAGCCCGGCACGGTCATAGCTGGCCGTGCTGCTGAACGCGGCCGCTAGCGGCTGCACACGCGCCCAACTGATGGAGCTTGCCGCCAGACCCGCTTCGAAGATCACTGCGGGCTGCCCACTTCCCTGACGCAAAACATGCAGATAGCGGCCGCGACGCGAGAGCAGCAATCCTTGTGGCGGATAGCGTCGAGCATCACGTTGAAGCCCCGCACGCTGATAGAGCCAGCCAAGACCTGCTGCCGCAAAGGGCACCAAGGCCATCGCTGCCGCGGCGCGTTTAATCCGCAACGATGAGTTCTCCTGGCAGAATCGGCCGGGTCCGCGGCAGCAGCCCGGCGACCGCAGCAATGCCCACGATCAGCAATACCGCGCAATATCCCGCAAGCTTGGTCACATCTCCAACGTGGGAACGCGGCAACACCTTCCAAAAGATCAGGAGCGCCGTTTGCGCGAGCGTGACTGCCCACACCGTGCCGTAAAAATATCGCCGCTCCCAGCCCTCGCCCTTGGTGGAACGACGCACCCGGGGCAGCCAACCTGCAGCTCCGAGCAGCACGATCCCCAGCAGGACAGCAGGGTACACATGCGCATAAAGCTGTTGCATATACCAGCGCCCGGTTCCGACAGCGATCGACA
>DASQRJ010000530.1:0-3812 GCA_035642955.1 Acidobacteriaceae bacterium | reverse complement strand
GTGGTGCGCGGCACCTTGGCCAGCAGTGCGGGTGAGAGCTGTGCGCCGCGCCGTTCGCCGCCGGTGATCAGGCGCGCGCCGGCGTCGACTGCTTTTTCGATCCAGGCGGCGGCACGTTCCGCGGCGGCAAGCGAGATCATGGGACCAATCTGGGTCAGCTCATCGAGCGGGTCACCCGCGACCATCTGCTCAATGCCTTCCGTGAGGCGCTGTGCGAGCGTCTGCCAACGCGTCTTGTGCACGAAGATGCGCTGGACCGAGATGCAGCTCTGCCCGGAGTAGGTGAAGCCGCCGGTGAGGATGGACTTCGCCGCGAGCTCGATATCGGCATCCTCGTGAACGATCATCGCGGCGTTGCCGCCGAGCTCGAGAGTGCAGCGCAGGCGCGGGGCCATCGCCTTCAATTTCCAGCCCACTTCGGCGCTGCCGGTGAAGGTGAGCATGCGGAGGCGCGAGTCAGCCAGCAGGCCGGCGGTCACTTCGTTCGAAGACGGAAGGATGCTGATGGCGCCGCGCGGCCATCCGGCATCGACGGCCATTTCACCCAGGCGGAGCGCGGTGAGCGGCGTTTGCGGAGCGGGCTTGAGGATGATGGGGTTGCCGGAGGCGATGGCGGGCGCGAGCTTGTGCGCCACCAGGTTGAGCGGAAAGTTGAAGGGCGTGATGCCGAGGATGGGGCCGATGGGAAAGCGGCGGATGAGTCCGGCGCGTTGATCGTTGCCGGCAGTCCAGTCGAGCGGCAAGAGTTCGCCGCCGATGCGCTTGGCTTCTTCCGCAGCCACGCGGAAGGTCTGGACGGCGCGTTGCACCTCATTGCGGGAGGCGGAGAGCGGCTTGCCCGCCTCAAGCGCGATGCCGCGGGCGAGATCGAGGGCGTCGCGTTCGATGCGCTGCGCGATGTGCTCGAGAATGGCGGCGCGACGCCATGCGGGCAGGGCTTTGGTCTCAACAAAGGCATTTTCGGCAGCGCGGAGGGCCTCGTCCGCATCGCCTCCGGTGGCCTGACAGACGGAGGCGATGACGTGGTTGTCGTACGGGCTGCGCACTTCGGCGGTGGCTTCGCTGTTGCGAAGATTGCCCGCGATGATGAGGGGTGTGGCGGCAGGAGATCCCTGGGTGGCGGCCCGCTTCGCTTTGGAGATTGGCATCGCTTGTATGGTAAAGCGGATTTCCCATTACTATGCGCCATTGAGTTCCACGCGGAGCGGCTTTTCTTTGACGGAAAAGCCGCGCTTGTCACCGCCGGTCCGGCGTGCACCTAGGGGAAATCCGCTCTAGCGGCAGAGCAGGGCCAAACGAACCATTTGCCGCAACGGGAATACAAACAACCACCAAACTTTCGTCATGGCGAAGTTCCGGCGAAGGAAGCTGGTTTCATTCAAGGAAAAGGTGCTTTCTTCGCCAAGATTTAGGGTGAAGAAGAGGCGAAGGATGGCTATGGTGTCGTCAGGCAAGATTTTGAACTCACGACTGAGGTGATTGCTATGACCGGCGCCCTACCCCGACCCTTCGTTCCTGTGAACCAAATACTGACGGCGGTGATGCAGATTGCGGCGGAACACCATCGCGCGGGACGTATGGCGGACGCGAGAGCGATGTACCAGGAGGTGCTGGCTCTGGACCCGCGCCACGCCGATGCGCTCTTTCTGCTGGGCGTGCTGGATCGCCAGGCGGGACGGCTGGAAGAGGCGCGGCGGCGGCTGAGCGAAGCCGCACGCTGGGCAGCGGACCGCACGCCGATGGTTGCGGAGCTGCGGCTGGTGGAACAGCTTTTGGCACGACAGAAGCGCGCGTCCACGCGGGCGCTGCCCGCTGGAGCGCCATACTACCCGGATTGCTCCGCGCTGGCGACCACGGCACGCGCCTGAGCGGCGGCAATGCCGGCATCGCCGGTACAATGAGCGAGGCGGGCCGCGGCGGCACGACCGACTGGTGACGCCGTATTCTCCCGTAACAGGAACGGAATGACACTCGCGTCCACGACATTGCAGCAGACCATCGAAGAGGCGGCACAGCAGGCCGGTCTTAAAGTTTTAGCCATCACCGAAGGTTCGGATTTCCACGGGAAACCGACCTCGATCTTCCGTCTGGGGCTTGCGCCCGACACACCGCCGGAGCGCAGCCTGATGCTCGAGTTGAGCGACGGCTTTACCCCCGCGGAGGGCGAACAGAAGCTGGGACTCGCCGCTTACCTGCAACAGGCGGCGAAGAGGCTGCGCAATCCGAACCCGAACGCAGCGGTGTCGCTGGCCGGGTTGCCGCTGGTCTTCCGCGAGTTCAAATGGCCGTTCCACCTGTCCACCTCGGGCGCGGATACCTGTCTGGTACACGGCGTGGTGGGTCTGGAGGACGGCGACGGCTCGCCGCTGCACACAAAGGTGGCAGCGAGCATGACGGTGACCTTCGCCGAGGTGGTGGCGGCGCCGGAGCAGCCGTACGCGGAGGCATTCATCTACAACGCGGTGCGCAAGACGATGGATCAGGGCCAGCTGGAGATGCTGAAGTCCGGCAATCGTCAGCCGGTGACGGTGACGACGCGCTATTACAGCCGCTGGCAGAAGCGGTTTGTCTTCTCGGATACCACCGAGACGTCGCGGCGTGAGTTCCTGGCGATGAAGGTGTACTGGCTCTCCGCGGTGCTGGGCGGCAACCAGCCGGTCTGGATCGCCGATCCGTACGACGCGCAGTATCTGAACACGACAGCGGAGGAGTTGCAGAAGGACGCGGGGTATCTGGCGAAGGATGGTCTCCTCACGCTCGATGCCGACTTTGCGACGCCGACCCAAAAGCTTGCCGAACAGGGCGAGCACTATCGCGCGCTGCTGGCCCATGCGCTTTCGTTGACGAAACCGGAGTTCAACGAAGAGATGCGGCACGGCCACACCAATATGTAGGGGCAAATACCCGCGCAGGGGAATGGCTCCGGAAGGCGCTCGTATTCATAAAGGAGTTCCGGTGAGTCGATTCGCTCGCGCGTTCATGATGAGTGCTGGGCTGCTTTTTGCTGTCGTACCCGTTGTTGCACAAGATGGCGCGCAGCAGTTCGCGGACCTGGGTCACTGCACACTGGACAGCGGCCAGACGATCAACCACTGTCGCGTGGGATACCGCACCTTCGGCGCGCTGCATGCAGCGGGTGACAATGCTGTGCTGATGCCGACATGGCTGAACGGGCGCACGGAAGATCTGCTTTCGCTGGTGGGCTCCGCACCCAGCAGGACGCTGTTGATCGATACCACGAAGTTCTACGTGGTGCTGCTGGATGCGCTGGGTGACGGCGTGTCGTCTTCGCCCTCCAATAGCGACGATCAAAAGGGCGCGGAGTTTCCCCTGATCACGGAGCGCGACATGGTGCGCGCGGAGTACCGCGCGGTGACTGAGGTATTGCACCTGAAGCATGCGCACGCGGTCGTCGGCATTTCCATGGGGGGCGAGCAGACCTTCGAGTGGGCCGTGACCTACCCGGAGTTTTTCGACCTGGCGGCGCCGATCAATGGCACGCCGCAACTCACCAGCTACGATCTGCTCTCGCACACCATCACCGAAGACGCGATGCTGGCCGATCCCGATTACAAAGACGGGAAGTACGGCGAGAAGCAGCCGGCCCTGAAGCTGGCCAATGAACTGCTGGAGATGCAGCTGACCACGCCGCAGTATCGAGTCGCGCACACGAAGCATGAGGAATTCCCCGCGCTGCTCAAAGAGGCTCGCGAGCCGGAGCGGCAGGATGCGAATGACCGCATGTGGCAACTGAAGGCGGTGCTGGCGCAGGATGTGCTGCGCGGCAAATCGATCGACGATGTAGCCAAGGC
>DASQRJ010000529.1:0-2299 GCA_035642955.1 Acidobacteriaceae bacterium | reverse complement strand
GTGCAGTTCAAGAATGTCTTCACCGGTTTGGAGAAGCGGCCCTATTCGCGTGCCACCACAGCCCAGAAAAGCGTTCGCGCCGGCGGCAAGCACAATGATCTCGACAATGTCGGCTTCACGGCTCGCCATCACACCTTCTTCGAGATGCTCGGCAACTTCAGCTTTGGCGACTACTTCAAGCGCGAAGCGATTGCGTATGCGTGGGAGCTGGTGACGTCGGAGAAGTGGCTCGCGATGCCAAAGGACCGTCTCTACGTAACCATCTTCAAGGGTGAGAACGGAGTCCCGCGCGATGAGGAGGCGCACGCATTCTGGTTGGAGCATGTGCCGGCGGAACGGATCTTCGAGATGGGAATGAAGGACAACTTCTGGCAGATGGGCGACACCGGCCCTTGCGGTCCCTGCTCGGAGATTTTTTACGACATGGGCCCCGACGCATCCGAGACGCCGGGGAAAGATTCGCCGTTTCCCCATGATGAGGCTCGTTATGTCGAGATATGGAATCTGGTCTTCATGCAGTTCGATCGCAGCGCGCAGGGCGAGCTGGCGCTGCTGCCAAAGCCTTCGATCGACACTGGGGCCGGACTGGAGCGCATGGCAGCAGTGCTACAGAACAAGATCTCGAATTTTGAGACGGATCTCTTTGTTCCGTTGATCGAGAAGGCGGCCAAGCTCACGCATGCGAAGGGCGACTTGCTCGGCAATCCATCGTTGCGCATCATTGCGGATCATGCCCGTGCAGCAACTTTCCTCATCAGCGACGGCGTGCTGCCCGCGAACGAAGGCCGCGGTTATGTGTTGCGCAAGATCCTGCGGCGCGGCATCCGGCATGGGCGGCTGCTGGGACAGCATGAGCCGTTTATGCACGAGATGGTGTTCGCCGTGCGCGACGAGATGGCCGGGGCGTATCCGGAGTTGAAGGAGAGCGTAGAGCGTGTGAGCAAGGTAGTACTGGCAGAAGAGCGGCAGTTTGCGCGTGTGATGGAGACCGGGCTCGCAAGGTTGGAACAGGATTTCGCTCCTCTGCTGGCGAGCAGGCATGGCACCGCCGCGGTGACGTATCCAGGCGCAAAGGCTTTTCATCTCTACGAAACATACGGTCTGCCGCTTGACTTCATGGTGGATGCGGCACGCGATCAGGGGCTGGAGTTCGATCTGACTGGCTTCGAAGCGGCGCGGGCGGAGGAGCAGGCACGCGCGCGCGCATCGTGGAAGGGCGGCACGAAGGCCTCGGCGAGCCCGGCGTATCGCGAGGTGCCGAAGACTATCTTCGAAGGCTACTCGCAGCTTGTGTCAACCAACTGCGAGGTGCTGGCGATTGTGCGCGACGGTGCGGGCGTGCCCGCGGCTGCGGCAGGCGAGGAAGTCGATGTCGTGCTCGATCACACATCTTTCTACGCCGACTCCGGCGGCCAGGTCGGCGATCATGGCTGGCTGCGTTCCGAGGATCACAACACGGTGCTTGGCGATGTGCTGGGCTGCGTGCAGCCGGTACAGGGTGTTCGTGCGCATCGCGTGCTGGTGAAGCAGCCGATCGCGCTGGGGATGAAGGTGGACACGGTCGTGGATGCGGAGTTCCGCAACGCGACGCGGCGTAACCACACGGGCACGCATCTGCTGCACGCGGCGCTGCGACAGGTTCTGGGCACGCACGTGAAGCAAGCGGGATCGCTGGTGTCGCCATCGCGGCTGCGGTTCGATTTTTCACACTTCTCCGCGGTCGCGGATGAAGAGCTGCAGGATATCGAAGACATGGTGAACCGTGAGGTTCTGGCAAATGCAAAGGTGGAGACGCTGGTGGATGTGCCTATCGATGTCGCGGTGAACGAGTACAAAGCGATGGCCCTGTTTGGCGAGAAGTACGGCGAACGCGTGCGCGTGGTGAAGATCGGGGACTTCTCGACGGAGCTATGCGGTGGCATTCACACCGGCGCGACCGGCGAGATCGGTCTGCTGAAGCTGACCGGCGAGTCGAGCGTGTCATCCGGTGTGCGGCGCGTGGAAGCAGTGAGCGGCATGGGAGCGCTGGGCGAGTTTCGCCGCGGTTATGAGGCGGCGCAATTTGCAACCCACTTGACGGGCGCAAGCGAGAGCGCGCCGGCGGAAGCATTGCGCCAACGCTTCACCGCGCAAGAGGACGAGATCAAGCGGCTGCGGCGCGAGCTGGATCAGGCACGGATGAAGTCTGCTGCTTCGTCGGTCGCTTCGGCGGCAGACCGGGTGGTCGAGATCAAGGGCGTGAAGGTGCTATCGCAACGCGTGGCCGCGCTCGATCGGGGGCAGATGCGGACGCTGGTCG
>DASQRJ010000528.1:0-2096 GCA_035642955.1 Acidobacteriaceae bacterium | reverse complement strand
TCGGATCGCGGCGAGCAGGAACTGGGGCCGGACTCTCACTGGCTCAATCTCAGCATGTGCTTCGTCGCGCTTACCGGCCACCAGCCCAGGGTGGCGGTTCCGCAGCAGAGCGTGGAGGCCTCCGAGGCGCTGACCAAGCGCAACGGCAGCAGTCCGATCATCATGATCGATCCCGGCAAGGACGCCGAGGTCGACTTCAGCGACGTGGCCATGGCCCGTACGGGCAACTGGCGGTTGCGCTTCGACAATCACGGCCGGCTGACCAAGGCGGAGCTGGACACGGTCAATCCTCTGAAGACGCGGGTAGTCCCGATGTCGACTGCGATTCCTTCCATACAGCCTGAATAGGCTGTCGAGACCGCAGCGATCCAGCCGCAGCCGCATCGCGGCCGCCCGGGCTTCGAGCGGGCTCGGCGCATGGCTTCGCCGGTATACTGAAGAGTCCTCTCCAGCACTATGTCCTTGCTCTGGTTGCGAGTCGCGGCTGTTCTTTACGCTGTTGCCGGCGTCACGGCCTTCCCGGCTGTGTTGTACGGGCGACCGCGTTGGCTGCGCGTCTCACTGCCGGCGGCCGTGGCGGGCTTCTTCTTCCATCTCGTCGCTGTCGTGGAACTGATGGTGGCGGCGCATCACCTGGTGCCGCTGGGATGGGTAGAGGTGCAGGCAACGCTGGCGTTGCTGATCGTGGTGGCATATCTGCTGGTCTACGCGGTGTATCGCACGGCGGCCTTCGGCATCATCGCGCTGCCGCTGGCGCTGGTGGTGATGCTGGCGCCGGCGATGGGCGCGAACAGCGGGGGATTTGTGACCCCGGAGATGCGCTCCGGCTGGCTGGTGGTGCACATCAGCGCACTCCTGGCGGCATATACGGCCCTGTTGTTCAGTCTGATCGCCAGCGTGCTCTACCTGGCGCAGGAGCGCCGGTTGAAGAGCAAGGAGGGCATCGGTTTTCTGGCGTGGCTGCCGCCGCTGGAGACGATGGATCGCATCGCCTACCTGAGCCTGCTGATTGGCTTCCCCTGCATGACGCTGGGCCTGCTGGCGGGCTGCCTGATCGCCCAGCAGAGCGTGGGGGCGGCGTATTTTCTCGATCCCAAAGTGCTGCTCTCGTTCGGCATGTGGGGCTTATACGTACTGATGCTGCTGGTCCGCCGCACCGCCGGGCTGCGCGGACGGCGGGCGATCTATTTGTCCAGCGTGGTCTTTCTCGTGGTGCTGAGCGTTTGGGCGGCAAACACCTTGAGCTCGGTGCACAGGTTCCCCGTGCCATGACGATCCGCTTGCTGGGAGTGAACCATCGCACCGCGCCGATTGAGCTGCGGGAACGGCTGGCGATTGCGCCGGAGTCACTGGGTGAGGCGACCCAGGCGCTGCTGCGCACGCCGGGGGTGAGCGAGGGCATGATTCTCTCGACCTGCAACCGTGTGGAGCTGATCACCAGCTACGAGCAGACCGCGCCCGACGTGATGGATTTCCTGCACCGCTACTTCGCGCTGGATGCGGATGTGCTGCGGCCTCACTCGTACGAATATGAGGGCGCCGACGCGGTGCGGCACCTGTTCCGCGTGGCGTCGAGCCTGGACTCGATGGTGCTGGGCGAGCCGCAGATCCTGGGACAGGTGAAGGAGGCCTATACCGCGGCGCGCGGGGTGGGTGCGGTGCAGAGTGCGCTGGAGCGGCTGCTGCAGACGACCTTTACGGTGGCGAAGCGGGTGCGGACGGAGACCCAGATTGGCGCCGCATCGGTATCGATTGCATCGGTCGCGGTGGATCTGGCGAAGAAGATCTTCGGTTCGCTCGAAGGCAAGACGGTGTTGCTGGTGGGCGCGGGCAAGATGAGCGAGCTGGCGGCCCGGCACCTGATTCAGCAGGGAGCGCACTCAATTCTGATTGCAAACCGGACCTTCGACCGCGCGGTGCTGCTGGCGCAGACGTTCAGCGGGCGCGCGGTGCGCTTCGAGGATCTGCATGCGATGGCTGACCAGGCAGACATCCTGATTACGTCTACCGGGGCGGCGCAGCCGATCTTCCGCCGCGAGCATGCGCAGCAGTTCCTGCACCGGCGGCGTAACCGCCCGATGTTCTACATCGACATT
>DASQRJ010000527.1:0-3235 GCA_035642955.1 Acidobacteriaceae bacterium | reverse complement strand
GGTTCTCGGCCAGCAGCTTGCGGACAACCCCGATCTGAATCTAACCGCGAAGCAGGTTGAATTTGCCCGCACCATTCATGGCGCCGGAACCGATCTGCTGACCCTCATCAGCGACATCCTTGACCTCTCGAAGATCGAATCGGGCACGGTGTCGGTGGAAGCGGAGGAGGTCTTCTTCGGCACTCTCATCGACATGGTGGCGCGGCCCTTCCGTCACGAGGCGGAGAGCCGCAAACTGGCCTTCGAAGTCGATGCGGACGCGCATCTGGCGCGCAGTCTGGTCACCGATTCCAAGCGTCTGCAGCAGGTACTCAAGAATCTGCTCTCCAACGCCTTCAAATTCACCGAACATGGCGGCGTGCGTCTCTCGGTTGCGCCGGTCACCCGTGGCTGGACGCCCCACCATCCCATCCTTGGCACGGCGGCTGGGGTCGTCGCCTTCGAAGTCTCCGACACCGGTATCGGCATCCCTGCAGAGAAGCAGAGGATCATCTTTGAAGCCTTCCAGCAGGCAGATGCCGGCACCAGCCGCAAGTACGGTGGCACCGGCCTCGGTCTCGCCATCAGCCGCGAGCTGGCCAGCCTGCTCGGTGGTGAGATTCAGTTGAGGAGCAGGCCGGGTGCGGGCAGCATCTTCACGCTGTATCTGCCGCAGACCTACGTAGGACCCGCCACCAGCGCCAGCCTCGTTCCTGCCAGCGACCTGCCGCATCCGCCGTTGGGAACTCTTCCCGCCTCTCCATTCATTTCGCCGGAAAAGGTGATCGAGACCATCGAAGACGATCGCAACAATCTCCAGCCCGGAGACGCCATTCTGTTGATTGTCGAAGATGACATTCACTTTGCGCGTATCTTGTGCGATCTCTCCCGCGACAAGGGCTTCAAGGTGCTTGTGGCCACGCGTGGCACCGAGGCGCTGGTGCTCGCGCGCGAGCTTCATCCCACCGCCGTGTCGCTCGATGTCTCACTGCCCGACATGCTCGGCTGGACGGTATTGAATCACTTGAAGCAGGACCCGACGACTCGCCACATTCCGGTGCAGATGTTGACGGCCAATGAGGATTGGCATCACGGACTGTCGCACGGCGCGTTCGCCTTCGTGACCAAGCCGGCCACACCAGAAGGCCTGGTTGCCGCGATCGATCGCATCCGCGACTATGCCCGCCCCCGCCGCAAACGCCTTCTGGTCGTGGAGGATGAGCCCGCGCAGCAGCTCAGTATCCGGGCCTTGCTGGACTACAACGACATCGACGTGGACGTCGTCTCCACCGGGCAGGACGCTCTGGCCGCGGTCGGGAAAGAAAACTATGACTGCGTTGTTCTCGATCTGCGGCTGCCCGATATGACCGGTTTCGAACTGCTCGAACAACTGAGCGATTCCGACAGTGGCAATGAGCTGCCGGTCGTCGTCTTCACCGGAAAGGATCTTTCCCCGGAAGAAGATGCGCGCCTGCACATGCTGGCCCGCAGCGTCATCGTGAAGGATGTAGAGTCGCCGGAGCGCCTCCTGGATGAAACTGCGCTCTTCCTTCACCGCGTGGTCGCCGAGCTGCCCCCGGAAAAGCAGAATATGCTGGACCGGTTGCACCGATCCGACGAGGCCCTGGTCGGCAAGAAGGTTCTGGTAGTGGATGACGACGTGCGCAATATCTTCGCGCTCAGCAGCGTCCTGGAGCGCCGCGGCATGAGCGTGCTCATGGCGGGGACCGGCCGCGAAGCGATTGCAACGATCGAATCCACACCCGACCTCGGAATCGTTCTGATGGATATCATGTTGCCCGAGATGGATGGCTATGAAACCATGCAGGTCATCCGGCAGAATCCGCTCTTCCGCCGGCTACCCATCATCGCCCTCACTGCCAAGGCCATGAAGGGCGATCGCGAGAAGTGCCTGCAGGCGGGCGCGTCGGAATACCTTGCCAAGCCGGTAAACACGGAGCAGTTACTGTCCTCGCTTCGTATGTGGTTGCATCGATAATTCTGCATCTGAAGTGCGCATCATAAGTCCAGATAAGTTCAGGAGCAGAAAGGGTCCATGAACGAACGCGATCGAGCCAACATCCTAATGGTGGATGACCAGGCGGGCAAACTGCTCAGCTATGAAGCCATCCTCAGCGAGTTGGGCGAAAATCTGATCAAGGCCAGGTCGGCCCGCGAGGCGATGGAGCAACTGCTCCGCAACGATATCGCGGTGGTGCTGATGGATGTCAGCATGCCGGAGATCAATGGCTTCGAGCTCGCGGACATGATGCACCGGCATCCGCGCTTCCAGAAGACCGCGATCATCTTCATCTCCGCCGTGCACCTCTCCGATCTGGATCGCATCAAGGGCTACCAGAGCGGCGCCGTCGACTATATCGCTGTCCCCATCGTGCCCGAGCTTCTGCGGGCCAAGGTAGGCGTCTTTACCGAGCTTCATCGCAAGACACGGCAGCTTGAGCAGCTCAATCGCGAACTGGAACAGCGGGTCGAGGAGCGCACCGAGCAACTGCGGCAGAGCGAAGAGCAGTTCCGAACCCTCGCCAACTCCATCCCCCAACTGGCCTGGATGGCCGACGCCGAGGGCTCCATCTTCTGGTACAACCAGCGCTGGTACGACTACATCGGCGCCGGAACGGACGAGACCGAGCGCTGGGGATGGAGGACCGTCCAGCATCCCGACCACGTCGATAGGACCATGCAGCGCCTGGAGCAGGCATGGAGCGACGGCGAGTTATGGGAAGATACCTTCCCGCTGCTGGGGAAGGACGAAAAATATAAATGGTTCATCGCCCGCGCCGTGCCGCTGCGCGATTCGCAGGGCGCCGTCGCGCGCTGGTTTGGGACCTGTACCGATATCAGCGATCGCATCGCCGCCGAAGAAAAAATCCGTCACCTGAACAGCCAGCTTCAGCAAAGGCTCGCTGAGCTGGAAGCCATCATGCAGGTGTTGCCGGTAGGCGTCGCCGTCTCCCAGGATCCCTCGTGCGACATCGTTACCGGCAATGTTGCCCTGAATCAGATGTTGGGCACACACTTCGGAGACAACATCTCTCTGAATAAAGCAGCTTCAAACGCGCTTTCCTTTCGCTTCTTTCAAGACGACAAGGAGCTGGCTCCGGAGAATCTCCCGCTCCCGCGCTCGGCGTCGAGCGGTCAGCAGCTTGGCAGCATGGAGCTGGAGATTCGTCACGACAACGGATCCACGAAGCATCTGCTCGCCAGTGCCAGCCCGCTGCGCGATCCGGCCGGCGCG
>DASQRJ010000526.1:0-3823 GCA_035642955.1 Acidobacteriaceae bacterium | reverse complement strand
CTGCTCGCATATTCAGTCCGTCAGCGCGTGGCAGAGATCGGTGTGCGTATCGCGCTCGGCGCTTCGCGCCTGCATGTCATCTCCATGGTGGTGCGGCAGGGTCTTCGGCTGGTATTCATCGGACTCGCGTTTGGGCTTGCCGCTGCATGCATATTGGTTCGCTTTCTCGCCGGCGTCCTCTACGGTGTAAGTCCTTACGATCACTGGACGTTTATCGCCGCACCTGCACTCGTCGTCCTCGCCGCTTTGTTCGCCTGCAGCGTGCCTGCCTGGCGCGCCGCGCACATCGAGCCTGTTGAAGCGCTGCGCTCCGAGTGATCGCCGTCGCAGCCGCCAATCCATCCACTGTGGCTTGCCAAAAGGCTTCTGGCTCTCTATACCTGAGGGCGTCCTTCCGACCCACGATCCGGAGTCACATCTTGGATAAGCGAGAATTTCTGAAGGCCTCCGGCCTCGCACTTACCGGCACCATGCTCACACCCTTTGCATCGTCGCAATCGCCCGGCCCAGACGAGCCCGCGCCACGGCCGGAGGACACGCGTAAGAACTGGTCCGGCAACTTCACCTATAGCACCGACCGACTTGAGACACCAGCGAGCGTCGAGGAGGTCCAGGCCATTGTGAAACGTGCCCGAAAGTTGCGCGCACTCGGCACGCGCCACTCTTTCAACGCCATCGCGGATAGCACCACGGAGCAAATCTCCCTGCAGCATCTCGACCAGATGGCGCTCGACAGCGCATCGCGCACCGTCACCATCGGTGCCGGCGTCACCTATGGGAAACTCGCGCCATACATCGACAGCCGCGGCTTCGCTCTGCATAATCTGGCGTCTTTGCCGCACATCTCGGTTGCCGGCGGCTGCGCCACGGCAACACACGGCTCCGGCATTCACAACCGCAATCTCTCCAGTGCCTGCTCAGCGCTCGAAGTTGTCACCGCGAATGGCGATCGCCTCGCACTCTCGCGCGCGAAGGATCCCGACAACTTCGATGGCGCCGTTGTCGCTCTCGGCGCACTGGGCATCGTCACCAGCCTCACGCTCGATGTCGAGCCCACCTATCAGATGGAGCAGGTCGTCTATCAGGACCTGCCCTTCGGCGAACTCGAACACAACCTCGACGCGATCTTCGCCAGCGGCTACAGCGTAAGCCTCTTCACAGACTGGCAGAATCACCGCGCGACACAGGTCTGGATCAAACGGCGCGTCGATCCGAAGCATCCCTACACCTGGCCGCAGGAGTTTTACAACGCCAGCCGCGCGACGCAAAATCTGCACCCGGTCACGGGACATTCCGCCGAAAGCTGCACAGAACAACTCGGCGTTGCGGGACCGTGGTATGAACGGCTGCCGCACTTCCGCATGAACTTCATCCCCAGCAGCGGCAAGGAGCTCCAAACGGAGTACCTCGTACCGCGCGAGCACGGCTACGCTGCAATCCGCGCCGTCGAGCAGTTACGCGATCACATCACGCCGCACCTGTTTGTCACTGAGCTGCGCACGATTGACACCGATTCGCTGTGGATGAGCATGGCCTATCAGCGCCCTTCGCTCGCCATCCACTTCACCTGGAAGCCGGAGTGGCCAGCGGTGCAAAAGATACTGCCGCTTATCGAGGCGAATCTCGCCCCGTTTGAGCCTCGGCCCCACTGGGCGAAGCTCTTCACCATGCCACCCGCGACGCTGCAATCGCGATACGCGCGACTATCCGACTTCAAAGCGCTGTTGCAGAAGCATGACCCGGACGGCAAGTTCCGCAATGCCTTCCTGGAATCCAACCTCTACAGCAGTTAGGCATTGGCGAACACTATTCGCGTCCGCGCTCTTTCAACTTCTCCAGCACCAGCTCCGGAACCAGTCCCTCGACGGAGCCGCCGAGCCGGAAGATTTCCTTGACCAGCCGGGAGCTGACATAGGAAAACTTCTCCGCCGGCATCATGAAGATGGTTTCGAGATCCGGCGCCAAGCGCCGATTCATCAAGGCCATCTGGAGCTCATATTCGTAATCGCTGATGGCACGAATCCCGCGCAGCACGGCCTGCGCCTGCTGCGCTCTTACGAAGTCCACCAGCAGCCCGTCAAAGCTGTCTACCGAGACATTCGGCAGATGTTTCACCGACGCAGTCAGCATGGCGCATCGCTCCGGCACGCTGAACAAGGGGCTCTTCTGTGAGTTTTCGAGCACCGCCACCACCAGGTGGTCGAATATCTTCGCACCCCG
This sequence comes from Acidobacteriaceae bacterium, assembly GCA_035642955.1. Lineage (GTDB taxonomy): Bacteria > Acidobacteriota > Terriglobia > Terriglobales > Acidobacteriaceae > KBS-83. The sequence goes on along the minus strand of DASQRJ010000526.1, from coordinate 1,603 downwards.
CGCAATCAGGTCCAGATGACCGTTCGTCATCGGATCGAAGGTGCCGGGGTAGATGGCCTTAACGGTATGCATGGCAGGCGTCATATCCGCGGTGAGTGTAAGCGGCCCGGGCCCTGCGCGTCCAACGCAGCGGTCATACGCCATTATCATGGTCCAACACAATGCCTGTCTCTGTTGCCTATCTCCTGCCTCTCGCGGCCGCCTTCGCAGCGGTTGTGGGGTCACTTCCTGCCCGAGCGCCCGCTGCTCCTGTAAGCGGCTACAAGGTTGTGGCCGAGTTTCCGCATTCGACCAGCAGCTACACAGAGGGATTCTTCTATCGCGACGGGCTTTTCTACGAGGGAACCGGGCTCAAAGGCAGCTCGGCGATCCTGGTCATCGAGCCGGAAACCGGTAAAGTTCTACAACGGCGCGAACTGCCACCCCAGTTCTTCGGTGAGGGCATCATCGACTGGGGCCACGAGATCTACGAGTGGACCTGGCAATCGCATATCTGCTTTGTCTATGACCGGTTCTCGCTTCGCCCGGCCGGGCAGTTCACCTATTCCGGCGAGGGCTGGGGCATGACGCGCACGGCGCCGGCCATCATTACCAGCGACGGCACCGCTACCCTCCGCTTCCGCGATCCCAAGACCTTCCAGGAGACCCGCCACATCGTGGTGAAAGACGGCGGCAACCCCGTCGAGCAGCTCAATGAGCTCGAGTACATCAAGGGCGAGATCTACGCGAACATCTGGCACTCGGACCGGATCGCGCGGATCTCCCCACGAGACGGACATGTTATCGGCTGGATCGATCTCACCGGCCTGCTGCCCGCGAGCCGAAGAGTCAACGCGGAATCGGTACTGAACGGCGTCGCGTACGACGCAAAGAACGACCGGCTGTTTGTGACGGGAAAGCAGTGGCCAGCGGTCTTCGAGATCCGGCTTGTTCCCGCAGCCAGGCAGAGGGGGAAGTAACGTGACCCTCCCCCCACCCCCCTCCGGTACCGGAGGCCATGTCATAAGCGCTTTCGATTGTTCAGGTTAGAGGGTCTTCCGATAGCTAAATTCGTCCAGCCAAAGGACTTAGCCGCAAATTCGTCACAGCATTGGAGTTAATCGTCGCTCAACTACCCTCTGGCATCGCCGTGCGCCCACTCGACGCGCAGAAACTTCTTCCCTATTTCCAGCGTAGCAAAACGCGGAAGGTATCATGCCATAATTTTGCAACTGTTATGGATACAGTTCCGAAACGGAATCAGCGACCGCGTGCGCAGTCGAGAAATGCTCCTGCGACATCGAATCCACGAAAAGAAAAGGCGGCCTTGCGGCCGCCTTTGATCCCACTGTACCCAATCTACTGAGGCCGTCGCGAGACCGGCCGGACTGCTGCCTCGGCGACTGCGGCGCCGTTGACCGGTACTGGCGGCACTTCGGCTTCCTTTACGCCCGCGATTCCCAGCTTCTGCCGTAACTGCTGATGGATGCGGTCGAAGGTGTCGCGATTGTCTTTGAGATACTGACGCACGTTCTCGCGACCCTGTCCGATGCGCTCGCCGGAGTAGCTGAACCATGCGCCGGACTTCTCGACGACGTTGTTGGCGACTGCCAGATCGAGCACA
>DASQRJ010000525.1:0-5379 GCA_035642955.1 Acidobacteriaceae bacterium | reverse complement strand
CGCCGCTGGGAGCGCGAGCGGCTGGCCTTCGATGCCATGGTGAAGGGTACGGCCGAAGCCGGCGCTCACAGCGATGCCATCGTGCGGGTGAAGGAGAGCTACAGCCAGGGTGTGACGGACGAGTTCGTGGTCCCGTTCGTGGTGGCGGATGCGACAGGCGCACCGGTGGCGCGGGTACGCGATGAGGATGTATGCATCTGCTTCAACTATCGTGCGGACCGCGTACGGCAGATCACGCGTGTGCTGGCGCGCGAGAGCGGACTGACGGCGAAGGGCGGCAGTGAATTGCCCGGTGCGGAGGATCTGGACAAGACGATCCCGCGCTTTGAGGTGCCGAAGAACCTGCACTATGTGTCGATGACGCAGTACGACAAGCAGTTCAAGTTGCCGATGATCTTGCTGCCGGAGTCGATGGAGAACCTGCTGGCGAACCGCCTGGCGAGCGCGCAATTGCGGAACCTGCGCGTGGCGGAGACGGAGAAGTACGCCCACGTGACTTACTTCTTCAACGGCGGGATCGAGAAGGAGTTTCCCGGCGAGGAACGGCAGATGGTGCAGTCGCAGAAGGTGGCGACCTACGACCTGGCGCCGGAGATGAGCGCGCGGGGTATCGCGGATGTCGTCACCAAGGCGGTGACAGATACGGCGTTTCAGCTTATCGTGGTGAACTTCGCGAATGCCGACATGGTGGGGCACTCCGGCAAGCTGGAGCCGACGATCCGCGGCGTGGAGACGGTGGATGCCTGCATAGGGCAGCTTTATACCGCGCTTCGGCAGGCCGGCGGTTCGATGCTGATCACCGCGGACCATGGCAATGCGGAGCTGCTGGTGGACCCGGTGACAGGCGGACCGCACACCGCGCACACAACGAACCCGGTGCCGCTCTTGCTGGTGAGCGAGGACGCGGCAAAGTACCGGCTGCGCGATGGCGGCTCGCTGCGGGATATCTCGCCGACGGTGCTGGCGATGCTGGGACTGGAGCAGCCAGGCGAGATGAGCGGCGGGGATCTGCGGGTGAAGCTGTAGCGCGCTCTAACGCAAAAGCACAGATAGCGTCATGTGGCGAGATGGGTTCTGAGCAGCCGTTGCTTGGGAGAACGGCTGCGTTTGGATGGCGCCCTACCTTACACCATCGGTGCTTTCGCTCTAGCGGCGTTTTTGACTGCTCGCGCTGAGCTCCCTCTTGAAGGCGGCGAGAGTCCGCTCTTTCAACTTGTTCATCGCGATGCCGCGGCGCTCGAGCGTCTGCTCCAGCCGGCGCACGGGATCGGGCGGGCTGTCGAGCAGCCAGGGCTTGCAGTCGATCAGCGTGGGCCCGACGCCACGCCGTGCGCGGTGGATGGCCTCCTGCGCTACCCGATATATGGCGACGACATCGTTGCCGTCGACGGGAATGCCGTAGAGGCCGAGCGATTCCGTATGTTTTGCACTGCTGAGTTCGGCGTCGGCGGCGCTTTCGATAACGAAGACAACTCCCAGCTTCTGTCTTGCGGCATAAGCCACGGAGGAGCGCAGCGTATCGAGCGAGGTGAGGCCAGGTCCGCTGAAGGCGAGGGTGATGTGTTGTGTCCCTTGCCGGGCCAGGGCGTACCCGGTGGCGATGGCGAAGCGCGCCTCGGCCGTGGGAGCGGCCGTGAGGACGCCGGAGAGCGGTGCTGACGCGAGCACGAGGTGCAGGCTGTAGCCGCGTGCCAGCGCGGCGAGACGGTCTCCGGCAACGGGCATGAGCGCGTCGCCATCTTCCAGATGTGTCACAGTTCCGGTAACGACAGCTTCCTGGGCCACCAGCGAAGCCGAGCTTTCCTTGAGCCGGTTGCGCCGGCGCAGCAGGCGCGTGCGAAGCAGGGTGACGTAAAGCTGCTGGAGCCGTTGGTTGGAGAGGAGAGGATGGGGTGTGGCGGCGGCGGCCGCACTGGGCCTTCTTGGCATGTTCAGCAATGGTCCTTGCAATGTTTCGGGTAGTGAAACCAATGAGGCGGTTGCAAACGATTGTAGAGCACTTTCACTGCGCCGCGAGGCGAAACCGCCGCGCGGTCCGGCACGGCGTAGAGATGCCGCGTGCGCGTGAGGCGCTCGGCCGATGATCCGAAAAAAGCCGCTGCGGAGGCGTGCGCCAGAGTGCCACAGCTTTCCGCGATGTGCAACGCGTGCTTTTCAACAGAAGTGTGCATAAGCCTGTGCACAAGAGCGCCGCACGCGTGATTCATGCAGTGTTTATCGGCGGTTGCACGCCCTGCACTACTTTCGTTGCATGGCGAATGAAGATGTCTCTTGCGCGAAGTACTGAACTGGTGCCCGCGACTGATTCTTCAGGTCGAGTAATCGGCGTTGATGGAGACATAGTCACGGGTGAGGTCGCAGGTCCAGAAGCGGCAAGCACCTCCGCCGAGTCCAAGGTCGATGTGGACGGAGTACTCGGGTTGGCTGAGGTAGCGGTGGGCGGCGGCTTCGTCGAAGGCAGCGGCACGGCCTCCGTGCTCGCAGATGAGGAGGTCGCCGAAGCGGATGGCGACGCGCTCGGCATCGACCTGCGCACCGGAGTAGCCCACGGCGGCGATCAGGCGACCCCAGTTGGGGTCGTTGCCGGCCCAGGCGGTCTTGACCAGCGGCGAGTGTGCAACGGCCCGGGCGATGCGGAGAGCATCGGCGTCGGAGGCGGCGCCGCAGATGTTGAGCTCGACCAGATGGGTTGCGCCCTCGGCATCGGCGACGATCTGCTTTGCCAAAGAGGTGCAGACTTCGCCGAGGGCAGCACTGAATGTTTTGAGGTCTCCCTCTTGGAGAGTCGCGCCCGATGCGCCGCTGGCGAGCAGCAGGACGGTGTCATTGGTGGAAGTGTCGCCGTCAATGGAGATGCGATTGAAACTGGTCTCCGCAACTTCACTGAGCAGGCGCTGCAGCAGCGTGGGGTTGGCGGCCGCGTCAGTGCAGAGATAGGCCAGCATGGTGGCGTGCGGCGCTGCGGCGAGCTGGGGATGGATCATGCCCGCGCCCTTGGCGATGCCGGCGATCTGCACCGGACGGCCGTCGATCTGCATTGTGGCGTGAGCGGTTTTGGGCCGTGTGTCGGTGGTCATGATGGCGGCGGCAACGCTCGCGAAATGATCGGGCGTGTCGCCGACGGCGGCGGCGAGCGCGGGCAACGCGGCGCGGACTCGTTCCACGGGTAGCGGTACGCCAATGATGCCGGTCGAGGAAGGGAAGACTGCCTGCGGGTCGCAGCCGAAGACCTCTGCGGCGGCTGCGCAACACTGTTCTGCGACCGCGATGCCGGCTTCGCCGGTAGCGCAGTTGGCGTTGCCGGCGTTGATGAGTACGGTGTGGACGCGATCAGCATTTGCCGCGAGATGGCGGCGGTCGACGATGAGCGGCGCGGCCTGAACTTGGTTGGTCGTATAAAGAGCGGCGGCGGCAGCGGTCTGGGGCGCAACGATGGCGGAGAGATCGGCGCGGCCACTGGCCTTGATGCCCGCGCGCACCGCTCCCCAGAGAAATCCACGGGGCAAAGAGGAGGTTGGGTCCATGAAGCTTTTACTCTAACAAGAACGAAAAGCAAGAGCGGGCAAGAACGAAAAGCAAGAGCGGGCAAGAGAGATGATGACAACGGACGAATCGACGGAGTGGTTTGCCGAATTGCGCGATGTGCATGTGGCGCGGGGCGAGGCGGTGGTGCTGCATGGCATCGACCTGATGCTGCGGCGCGGCGAGCATGCGGTCATCCTGGGTCCGAACGGCTGCGGCAAATCAAGCCTGATCAAGGTGCTGACGTGCGAGTGCTATCCCCTGGCGCGAGAGGGCTCCTTGGTGCGGATATTCGGGCGCGAGCGCTGGGCGGTGGAAGAGCTGCGCAAGCGGCTGGGCGTCGTCTCTGCCGAGCTGCCAGGGCCGAGCACGGCGCATACGCCAGGGCGCGATGCGGTGGTGTCAGGATTCTTCGCCAGCTCCACGCTGTGGCCGCACCTGGTGGTGACGACGGAGATGCGCGATCGGGCAAACGACGCGTTGGAGTTGATGGAGGCGACGCATCTGGCCGCGAAGCCGGTGGGTGAGATGTCCGCCGGGGAATCGCGGCGCATCATGATCGCGCGCGCCCTGGTGCACCGGCCGGAGATGCTGCTGCTGGACGAGCCTTCAAATGCGCTGGACCTGCGTGCGCAACGGGAGCTGCGTGAGACGCTGCGGCGGCTGGCGCAGCAGGGAACCGGATTGCTGCTGGTGACGCACCACTTGCCTGACGTCTTGCCGGAGATCGATCGCGTGATCCTGATGCGCGAGGGGCGCATCGTGGGCGATGGCGCGAAGCGGGAGCTGCTCACAGCGGAGCGGCTCGGCGAGCTATTCGGCCGCCCGCTCGACGTGGTGGAGCGCGAAGAGTATTTTCACGCTCTGGCGTGACGCGGGCTTACTCGTCGCGCAGGACGGTAGCGGGGTCGATGCAGAGTGTGCGCCAGATCGGCAGACAGCAAGCCGCCGCGGCGACGCAACAGACGGTGAACAGCGCGGCGCTGAACGAGACGGGATCCGACGGGCGGACACCGTAGAGCGTGGAAGCGACGAGCCGGCTCAAGAGAACGCATAGCAACAGACCAACAGCGGCGCCTGGGAGCACGATGCGCAGGAGTTCGCGGAGCAGCAGGGAAGCGATGCTGCCGCGTTGCGCGCCGACGGCGAGGCGGATGCTGAATTCGCGCGATGTGCTGGCTGGCGTCGTAAGCCAGCAAGCCGTAGAGGCCGGTGGCCGCCATCAGGATGGAGACGACGGAGAAGATGCCGGCAAGGACAGCGAGCAGGCGCCCTGCCAGAGCAAATCGGAGACCTGTTGCTGCATGGTTTCCACGTCGCGGTCACTTGACGCCTATCCGTCGCGGCGATAGGTTGGAGGTACACGGGAAAGGAGGATGATCCAGCGAATGAAAACTTCTGACGGTAGTTGTTCGATCACAGTACGTGAGGTGACTGAGGCTTAGGGCGTCGCAAGCTCTAGACCTGGCGAAACAGAACGTTTTTCGCTGAGGCCCACTTCATAGCCCGCGCTGCCAGATTGGGAGGCAGACGGGTGAAATCGAGAAGCGTGCACGCCTCAGGTCAACTCCAACAGATCACCGGAAAGGCCCGCCGCCAGCAATGGATGCGGGCCTTTCTCTTTGCAGCGATACACTAAGAGCCATGGAACCACTGGTGATTGCGGGGCGTGCCTTTCAGTCGCGGCTGATCGTCGGCACGGGCAAGTACAAGGACGGCGCGGAGACGCAGCGGGCCATCGAAGCCTCCGGTGCGGAGATGGTGACGGTGGCGGTGCGCCGGGTGAACCTGGACCGCACCAAGGAATCGCTGCTGGATTTCATCGATCCACGGCGCTACTTCCTGCTGCCCAATACG
>DASQRJ010000524.1:0-2133 GCA_035642955.1 Acidobacteriaceae bacterium | reverse complement strand
GCCACCGCGGTCTACGCACCCGAAGGCGTGGACTCCGGCATCGTGGTCAAAGAACTGAAATCACGCTTCGCGGCTATCATCACCAACGGCCAGGGCGAGATGAAGGGCCAGTTGTTCCGCATCGCGCATATCGGCTACTTCGATTACCTGGACACCATCGCGATCCTCGGCGCGCTGGAGCAGGTGGCGGCGACGTCGCTGAAGCTGCCCGGCTTCCACTTCGGCACGGCGCTGGTGGCGGCACAGAAGACCTTTGCCGAGCGCACAAGGGCTGCACAGCCTGAGTTTGCGGCTGCGAGGTAAGAGATGATTGCACGCCACTGGCGAGGCTGGACTGCGCCCGAGAATGCGGATGCATATCAGGAGATACTGAGCGGCACGGTTCTGCCTGGATTGAAGAAGATCTCCGGATATCGCGGCGGATACGTGTTGCGCCGCGATGTTGCGGAGGAGGTGGAGTTCGTGGTCGTGAATCTGTTCGATTCCATCGAGGCGGTGCAGCAGTTCGCCGGAGCCGACTACACCGTCGCTCAGTTTGAGCCTGAGGCAAGGCGGCTTCTGGCCCGGGTGGAACCTTTAGCCGTTCACTATGAAGTCTGCAGCAACACCGTTTCGTATTGAGAAGTAGTGAGCGCACCCCTTGCGTGCTCCCTGGTCTGCTGTGCTTTATCACCATGTCGTGACTGATATCGATAGAGGAGTTCATCTTGAAGATTGTTCTCGCTGAAAAAGTTTCGCCTGCCACACTTGCCGTCTTTCAGGCCGAGCCGGGCTGGAATGTGGTGACGCACGACCAGATCAAGGACGGGCTGGCGAATGAGTTGAAGGATGCCGACGGGCTGGTGGTTCGATCGGCGGTGCAGGTGGATGACGCGCTGCTGGAGCATGCGCCGAAGCTGCGCGTGATTGGCCGCGCGGGCGTCGGGGTGGACAACATCGATGCCGATGCGGCGACACGGCGCGGCATCGTGGTGATGAACACGCCGGGCGCGAATGCGATTGCGGTGGCGGAGCTGACGATTGGCCTCATGCTGGCGCTGGCGCGGCAACTGCCGAAGGCGAATGGCGCGCTACACCAGGGCAAGTGGGAGAAGAAGTCGCTGAGCGGCGCCGAACTGCGCGGCAAGACGCTGGCGGTGCTAGGGCTGGGGCGCGTCGGACTGGAAGTAGCGCAGCGCGCCGCGAGCTTCGGCATGCAGATCATCGGACACGATCCGTTTGTCGCTCCGGCACTGGCCCGCGAACGCGGTGTTGAGCTGGTGGATATAGACGCGCTTTTCGCACGCGCGGATTATCTGACGCTGCACGTGGGGTTGACCCCGCAGACGGCGAACATCATCAACGCGAAGAACCTGGCTGCGATGAAGAAGGGCGTCCGCATTGTGAACTGCGCGCGCGGCGAACTGGTGGACGATGCGGCGCTGCAGGCCGCGCTGGATAGCGGCAAGGTAGCAGGAGCGGCGCTGGATGTGTTCCGCGACGAGCCGCTGAAGAACTCACCGTATTTCGGGCGGGAGAACGTGATTCTGACACCGCATATTGCCGGCTCGACGGCCGAGGCGCAGGAAGCGGTGGGCATCCAGATTGCAGCGCAGGTGCGCGAGTTCCTGAAGCTGGGTGTGGTGCAGAACGCGGTGAATCTGCCGTCGCTGTCGCATGAGGAGTATGTCGAGTTGTCGCCTTACATCAACATGGCGGGGCGGCTGGGCGCGTTTCTTTCGGCTACGGCGGACGGCAACGTGGAGAGCATCGCGATTGCCTATCGCGGGCGGTTGGCGCAGGGGAAGACGGACTTGTTGCGCAATGCGGCGATTGAGGGCGTGCTGGGGCATTCGGAGAATGTGAACCGCATCAATGCGGCGGCGGTGGCGGAGGAACGCGGCATCCGGCTGCACGAGTCCAAGGTAGAGAATGGCGGCGCGGCGTCAGGGCTGAGTGTGACGTTGCATACGCGCGGCGGCGAGGCGACGGCGACAGCGACGGTGCTGCATGGGCGGCTGCCGCGGCTGCTGGCGAGCGATGGCATCGATATCGAAGTACCACTGCACGGCACGCTGATCGCGATCCGCAACCACGACGTGCCCGGTGTGATTGGCCGGGTGGGTACGGTTCTGGGCGAGCATCAGGTCAACA
>DASQRJ010000523.1:0-3901 GCA_035642955.1 Acidobacteriaceae bacterium | reverse complement strand
CCATGAAACGGCGGGCGTGGTAGCTGCCGTCGGTGAGGGAGTACACGGTTTCGAGGTGGGAGATCACGCCTCTGTCTTTCATCACGTGCCATGTGGCGATTGCTATTACTGCCGCAAGAAGACCTTCGCGCAATGTCCCTCTTATAAGAATGTCGGGTGTACGGCAGGTTTTGAGCCGTCGGGCGGTGGCTTTGCCGAGTATGTGCGGGTCATGGACTGGATTGTGCGTCGCGGCCTGGTCAAGGTGCCGTACGATATCCCGTTCGAACAGGCAGCCTTTATTGAGCCGCTGAACACCACGTATAAAGGTGTGCGCTCGCTTCATCTGCAACCGGACGAGACGGTGCTGGTCATCGGGCAAGGCCCGATAGGCATTCTTCTGGCGACGCTAGCCAGACGCACGGGTGCCAAGGTGGTGACGTCGGATCTCTATTCCCAGCGTCACTCCGTGGCGCGCACCTACGGATTAGAGCATCCAATCGACGCCAGCACGGAGGATGTGGTGGCGCGCATTCGGGAGGAAAGCGAAGGCCGTGGCGCCGATGCCGTTCTGCTGGCGGTCGGAGGTAACGCATTGATTCGTACGGCGATCGACGCGGCGCGTCCCGGAGGGCGCATCATGTTGTTTGCGCAGACACAGCACGGGGAGGCCAGCTTCGATCCGGCTGTCGTGTGCATGGACGAGAAGACGTTGATGGGATCCTACAGCTCTTCTGCTGAGATCCAGGATGACGGTATACGGATGGTAGTAGAGGGATATACCCAGGGCTACGACCTGACACGGCTCATTTCACATCGGTTTCCTTTGTCACGGGCCGGAGAGGCAATCGCGTTTGCCTCCGAACCGCATCCCGACTCCATGAAGATCATGATTGAGCCGGGAAGCTAACACTGGACGCAATCTGAGAAAATAGAGCGATGGCGACAGGCATGCAGGCAGCCGTACTGTACGGCAAGGAAGATGTCCGGATCGAGGACGTGGAACGGCCTTTGCCCGCACCGGGCGAGATCGTTGTACGCGTCAACGCCGCTCTGACCTGCGGAACGGACCTGAAGACCTATCGCCGGGGCTATCACGCCAAGATGCTGAACATGCCCGCGCTTTTTGGACATGAGTTGGCGGGCGTGGTGGCAGCCGCGGGTGAGGGGGTTTCCGTCGTTCGCCCTGGCATGCGAGTCGTGGCGCTCAATTCCGCGCCCTGCGACCGCTGCTACTGGTGCCAGCGCGGACAGCAGAACCTTTGCGAAGACCTGCTGTTCAATAACGGTGCTTATGCCGAGTGGATCCGGGTGCCGGCCCGCATTGTTGAAAAGAATACGCTGGCGATTCCGGCGCATGTGACCGACGAACACGCAGCGCTGACGGAGCCGTTGGCGTGCGTCCTGCGCGGGCTCGAGGAGAGCCGTGCGCAGCGAGGTGACACCATGGCTGTGATTGGCGCCGGGCCGATTGGTTTAATGATGATCCATGCCGCGGCCCTGGCTGGAGTTCAGGTGATCGCCGTGGTGAAACATGATCAGCAGGTAACGGCGGCGCTGCGGCTGGGCGCACAGCATGTTGTCCAGACGACCAAGGTCAAGGATTCCATTGCCGCAGTACGAGCGTTAACGCCCGGCCGTCGTGGAGTCGATATCGCGATTGAGGCGGTGGCGCTGCCTCTGACCTGGCAGTGGGCGGTGGACATGGTCCGCCGGGGCGGTCTGGTGAACTTTTTCGGCGGCCCGGCCAAGGGAACGCGTGTCGACCTGGACACCAACCACCTGCACTACAACGATATCGAACTCAAGGCCAGCTTTCACCACACGCCGGCGGTTTGCCGCAGAGCGCTCGCCCTGATTGCCAATCCTTCCTTCGATGCGGACGCATTTATCACTGGCCATGCTCCTTTGCGCGACCTTGTCTCCGTGTTTCAAGGAATGATGCGCCGCACCAATGAGATCAAGACGGTGATCCTGCCATGACGGCGACCCAAAGCACAGTCGTGGATACGAAAGTGCTGGCGGAACAAGGATGGGCATCGCTTCCGGCCTCATATCGAATGCCGGATCATGCTCCGACGCTGGAGCAGGCGCAACTGTACTGCCGTCGACTCGCCGAGTCGCACTACGAAAACTTCCATGTTGCTTCGTGGCTGCTGCCCAAACGTCTGCGGCCGCACTTTCACAGCATCTATGCTTACTGCCGTATCTCGGATGACCTTGGAGACGAAGTAGGCAGTCAGGCACAGTCGCTGGCGCTGCTCGACGTCTGGCAGGAGCAGCTCGACGCCTGCTATCGAGGCGAGGCAAGGCATCCGGTATTTGTTGCCCTGCGAGAGACGATTCACACTTGTGATATTCCGAAGAAGCCGTTCGCGGACCTGTTGACCGCTTTTCGGCAGGATCAGAGAGTCATTCGTTATGCATCGATGAGCGATGTTCTCGGCTACTGTGCATACTCCGCCAATCCGGTGGGACGGCTGGTGTTGTATGCGTGCGGTTACCGCGACGAAGAGCGGTTTGCCTTGTCCGATGAGACCTGCAGTGCGCTGCAGCTGGCAAACTTCTGGCAGGACGTACGCGAGGACTGTGCGCGCGGTCGGATCTATCTTCCGCAGGACGCGATGGTTGCGACCGGCGTCGATGAGACGACACTCGCGAAGGGGCAGGCAACGTCGAACTTTCGGGCCCTGATGCGGGAGCAGATCGCCTACACGCGAGCCATGTTTGGCCGGGGCGCGAAGCTGATCGGCATGGTGGATAGGGAACTTGCCGTGGACCTGGACCTGTTCACTCGCGGTGGCCTCGAGATTCTGCGGGCCATCGAGGCGCGCCAATATGACGTTCTTTCGGCGAGGCCCGCGATATCCAAGCGGCGCAAGGCCATGCTGCTGCTGCATGCGCTGGCAGGCCGGTTTGCGCCGGGAATGCGGCCAGCAGGAACGATGGCTTGACGCAATCGCAATCGATAGAAGCGGCCTATGCAGCCTGCCGGGCAATCGCCAAGCGAGAGGCCAAGAATTTCTACTATGCCTTTGTCGCGCTGCCTGCGCAGAAGCGCGATGCCATGTGCGCCATCTACGCATTCATGCGCCATGCCGACGACATCTCAGACGATGAGTCGAAGGACCACGTGTCTCGCCGCATGGAGCTGGCACAGTGGACAGAAGCGTGGCGTGACAGAACGAATGCGAACGATCCGGTCTTCGTCGCCGTCCGCGACACGCAACAACGCTTCGATATTCCAGACGAGCTGCTGGAACAGTTGGTTCAGGGCACTGCAATGGATCTTGAGCCGGAGGCCGCAAATCGGCCAAGAACCGATGGACTGGATACCTTCACGACATTTAGCGACCTCTATCGCTATTGCTACTACGTTGCCTCCGTAGTTGGCCTGGTCTGTATCCGGATTTTCGGTTATAGCAATCCTGCCGCTGAGAGACTGGCAGAGGAGACGGGCGTTGCGTTTCAGTTAACCAATATCCTGCGCGACGTGCGCGAAGATGCGGATCGCGGACGTGTGTACATTCCATCCGACGATCTCAAAGGCTCCGGCACAAGTTCCGTCGAGTTGGCCCATGTGAAGACGGGCCGGGAACTCACCGAGCCCCAACGGCTGGCATTGGCTGGCGTCGCGCGGCGGGCACGCGCCTATTACAAATCAGCAGATCGATTGCTGCCCCTGATCAGCGCAGACAGCCGCCCTGCGTTGCAGGTCCTGGTCAAGATCTACTCGCGGCTGCTGACGAAGATCGAAGCGAGACGCTTTGACGTTTTTACGTCACGGGTGCAGGTGCCAACCTGGCAGAAACTTCTCATCCTTTCCGGTGGCATGATCCAGATGATGGCGCTGCGCCTGCGAGGCGGAACGCGATGAGCGTTTCACAAAGCCCGCGCCGCGTTGCGGTAGTCGGCGGCGGCG
>DASQRJ010000522.1:0-2590 GCA_035642955.1 Acidobacteriaceae bacterium | reverse complement strand
TGACAACGGCAATCGGAGCCTGACATGCTAAACGGTTTACTTGGGCTGGATTTCGCCCTACGCAACACCTTTGTGATTCATTCGAGTCTTAGTAAAGAGAGGGAACTCATCCATGGCCGCGACTGCGTCTGCTCCCAGCCTTCCGCTTGCTGCTTCCTACCTCATCCAGCAGGACTGGAGCCGGTACACCGCGGATCAGCACGCCGTGTGGGCGGAGTTGGTGGGTCGCCGCATGCCGCAGCTTGAAGAGCATGCCTGCCAGGAGTACCTCGACGGATTTCACAACATCGGTCTGCGGCAGGATGTGATCCCGGACCTCGCTATGGTGAACACTCTGCTGGCGCCACGGACCGGGTGGAACGCGACCGCGGTCTCCGGCTACCTGCCCGGCCCGGCATTTTTCGAGATGATTGCGGCGCGCCGTTTTCCTACCACCACCACACTGCGCACCCGCGAGTCGCTCGAATATACGCCGGAGCCGGACATCTTCCACGACGTCTTTGGCCATGTTCCCATGCACGCGCATCCGGTATTTGCCGACTTCCTGCAAAGCTACGGACAGGTGTGCGCCGGCCTCACTCGCCAGGAAGACCTGGACCGCATGGCGCGGCTCTTCTGGTTCACCGTCGAATTCGGGGTGATCCGCCAGAACGGCAAGATCAAGCTTTATGGATCGGGGCTGATCTCCTCCCACGGCGAGTCCACCTACGTGCTTTCGGGAGGACCGGAGATCCGCGATTTCAATCTCGATGAAGTGATCAACCGCGACTTCAACATCTCCGAGATGCAGAAGGTGGTCTACGCGGTGGACTCCTTCGACCAGATTTACGAAGCGACGCGCGAGGCGCGGTCCCGGTTAGGCTGATTCAGCCCTGCTGGCAAGTCAATGCACCACCTCGGCGCTCGACTCGTGCCCCAAAAGATGCACAGAAATTTATGCGATTGTGCGGCGCGCTCGTGCACAATGCGATAGATGCATATTCCTGCAGTCTGCGAGCGGCCATCAGACGCTTACGTGGCCTTTCGTTAAGAAAAGGCCATACCGAGAGGGTTTCCGCTAGCTCACGGCATCAGGAATAATGCTCTAAGGAGTCTTTCTCGTGCCCCGCATTCATTTCCATCTACAGCTCGAGCAGTTGAAGGACAAGCTGCTGGCCATGGCCGCGCTCTCGCAGCAGGCCGTGGAGTACGCGGTGGATGCGTACCTGGAGCGGGATGAGCGCCTATGCACGTTTGTGCGCGAGAACGAAGCAGCCATCAACATGGCTCAGCGCGACGTCGATGAAATGGCCTACGAGTTGCTCGCCAAGGAGCAGCCCATGGCCATCGACCTGCGCTTCATCCTCTCGGTGATCAAGATCAATGCGGATCTGGAGCGCATCGGCGATCAGTCCATGAGCATCGCGCTCCGTGCGGAAGAGATGTTGCGTGTGCCGGCGGCCACGTTGCCTGTCGACATAGCAGCCATGGGCACCCACGCGTCGGATATGATTCGACGCGCCGTGCAGTCCCTTATTGAAGCCGATGCGCGATTGGCCGAATCGGTCCGCGAGATGGATGACGACATCGACCATATGAACCGGACGGCCCATGTGGACCTGATCCAGGTCATGCAGCAGTCGCCCGATGCCAGTCTGCAGGCGCTGAACGCGGTGATCACCGCGCGGAACCTGGAGCGCATCGCCGATCACGCAACCAATATCGCCACCGACGTCATCTTCTGGGTGCGCGGGGCCGATGTCCGCCATCAGCTTGCGATGGCCGAATAGAATTCCTCCAACCCCCATTCAACTAGGCGCATCTCCGTTCCCATCGGTCCTTCATATTCGTTAGAGCATTTTCGGTATAGGTGTAGACCGTCGAGCGTCCGCTCTGGTGGCTTTTGGTTAAGGAAAAGCCACACTGAATGCTGCTCGGCGGTTCACAGGATTACCGCAAATGCTCTAGAAAGGACATGCCCGCATGATGCAGCATGCCCGCTCCTGGTTTCCCGTCCTCTCTGTCGCATTGCTGACAGCTTCTTTGGCAGGCGCGCAGGAACAACAGCCTTCGCATGCCAAACCGTCGGCGGCAATTCCCGCACATAACCTCGAGATCCATTTCGATCCCCAGTCGACGCAGATTCACTTCAAGGTAGTCAGCTTGCTTCGCGATATACGCGGGAGCTTTCAGTTCAAAGGCGGCGCGCTGGCAATCGATCCCGATTCAACCCTTGCTCAGGGTGAATTGCTGGTGGATGCCTCTACCGGTCGTACCGGCAGCAGGGCACGCGACAAGGAGATGCAGGACGAAGTTCTGGAGAGCCAACGCTATCCCTCGATCTTCTTTCATGCCGAGCATCTGCGGGGACAAGTGCCCAAGTCGGACGGCTCTTCGGACGTGATCGCCGAAGGGATGCTGAATATACATGGCGCCGACCACCCCTTCCAGATGAAGGTGCACCTGGTCCGGGCCGGCAATGTGCTCAGCGCCACAACGCACTTCAGCATTCCCTATGTGGAATGGGGCATGAAGAATCCGCACCGGTCCTTCTTGCATTTGAGCAAGATCGTGCAGGTAGATGTAAACGCAAAAGGAACCGTTCGCACCG